>JAGHVI010000177.1 GCA_018064385.1 Candidatus Minthenecus merdequi | reverse complement strand
GCAGCAGGACCGTAGAGGTTGGCAAGGTTGTAATAGCAATATGCACGGATGGCAAGAGCCTGTGCGTATGCATCCTGTTCTTCCTGCGTCAAGGTTGACTTATGGTCGAGAGAACGCAACACAGCATTTGCATTCATAATCATATCGAAATAGAATGACCAGATATAGCTCGTACGATATTCAGTAAGACGCTGGGCATCGGTTGTAAACCAACCATAAGCCTGAGCAGTCATGGCAAGGTCAGAGGAGACAAGGTCAGTAGCGATATCAATAGATTTCACACCGAACAGATCATGGTCTGACACTGCGTAGAATGAAGAGTAGATACCTTTGACGGTACCGACAGTAACATTAGACATGGAGTTGTACTCCTCCTGAGTCAAAGCGCCACCAGTAAGTTCCTGATCCAACCAAGAACTTGCGCAACTTGAGAGTCCAAGCAGGGCTACAAGACAAACCGAAAATATTTTAATTGATTTCATAGCGGTTAATATATTAGCATTTGGTTAGATTAGAATGAAATTTTGATACCACCCATAATGGTAGAGAGTGGAGAGTAACTATAAGTACTAGAGCCACCAGAGAATGACATCATAGGGATGTAACCCTTGCGTATAGAGAGACAGAAGAGGTTATCACCAGATACGAATACACTAAGGTTGTTAAGGTGAATCTTCTCCATCCATTTTTTAGGGAACGAATAACCGATACGGATGTTAGAGAGAGCCAAATAGTCAGAAGAGTTAATGAAACGAGTTGAACCAGAATTTGCATAATTGTCCTTACCATTAGAAAGTCTTGGGACAACCTTAGCGCGTTCGGAAGCAGACATCTGATCCCACTTAGCACCTATTTCGTAAGTCCAACGATTTTCGATATCCTTATGCCAGTTACGTTCACCAGCACGATCAGAGTGCATCAACAACTCGTAAGCGCCATCACTACCCCAACCACCGAGGCTATAAGTGAAGGCAGCAGACAACTCGACGCCATAAACAGAGAGGTCGAATCCGAAACCACCTTGAAGTTTAGGAGAAGCGCACTTGCCTACATACTTAGAAGAAGCATAGTTATAATTCTCGGTAACAGTTTTTTCAAGAATCAAGTCAGGATTATCAAGATACTTCTGCTGAGTTTTCTTGCTGACAAGAACGCAATACTGACCTTTAGCGATATTATCATTATAAACATCTTCATCTGTCACATAGTGTTCAAGGATATAACTATGAACAGAGCTGATGTAATCGTAACGTTCGTCATAGACGCCAGGGGTCACAAGATCAGCGGGGTTGTAGTATGAAACGTAGAGGGCTTTACCTGTAGCACCGTTAACGCCAGCATACTCAACAGTATAGTAATCGTAGAGAGAGTGACCTACAGACATAGCACCATTCATGTTCATACGTTTGCCATTATTATCAAGAGGCATTTGGGTAACTTTGTTTTCGTACCAAGCACCATTGAGACGAATATCCAATCTTACGTTCTTCATATCAACAGCATGAACATTAGCAGAGAACTCGACACCTTGGTTCATCAACGCACCATCGTTCACATAATAATAAGAGTAACCAAGAGATGGAGCTACAGAACGAGGGAAGAGCATATCGGTAGTAGTTTTGTAGAAATACTCGAATTCGAGGTCAAGATACTTGGTAAGACCCATTTCGAAGCCAACATTCCAGATTGAAGATTTCTCCCAAGTAAGGTCTTTATTACCGATGTAACCGAGAGAGTAACCTACCTCACCATCAACGTTGCTGATTCCATATTGGTTTGTGTAGAGGAAGAGACCGATATCTTGGTTACCGAGACGACCCCAAGAAGCTTTAATTTTAAGATTCTTGATAACGTCAGTAACAGACTGATCCTGCATAAAATCTTCGTTAGTCATCAACCAAGCCACACCGACAGCACCGAAGCAACCCCAGCGGTTACCTTTAGCGAAACGAGAAGAGCCATCACCACGGATAGTACCATGGAAGAAATAACGTTCTTTGTAGTTATAGCGAACCTGAGCGAAATAAGACTCAATAGAAGCCTTTACAGTTTCGGAAGCTATACCAGACATCTCGATAGCGTTTGAAAGTTCGAGACCTTCAGGGCGAGCTGTATAGTTTTGCGAAGCATACATTTGAGAGTTGGAGAGATAGCCAGTCTCGTGTGCTACGAAAGCATCGAGGTTGTGGTCACGTCCTCCGAAGTCAGTTGTATAAGAGAGGATTTGGTTCCAAGTGAACGAGAGATAGTTTTGCTGAGTCTTATTGATACGGCCAACACCAGCAGCATCACCATAATAAACGTTGGTGAGGTCAGAGTTATTTGAGCCAACGAACTGAAGACCGATGTTAGACTGCAACTTGAGGCCTTTGTAGAAAGTAACTTCAAGCATTGCGTTAGCAGCCAACTGGTGACGTTCTGTACGGTCTTTATCGTACTTGAGAGCACCAGCAGGGTTGATACCATTACCATAGGTACGACCGATTACGTTACCATTGTGGTCAACATCACCATAGTCGTAAGCGTATGGGTGAGAACCATCAGAGTTAGTAATTTTGCTATCATAAACGCGATAGCCATTAGCATCACGCTGGAACACAGGGTAGATAGCAGGGCACTCGTTAACGTAAGCGAAACCGTTATTCATATTAGAGGACTGACCAGGAGCATTTTGGTGAGAGTAAGTGTAAGCGATGTTCATATTACCCTTCAACCACTTTTTAGCCTGATGGTCAACGTTAACACGTGCAGTCAAGCGGTCGTAATCAGAACCGATGTAGTAACCTTCGTCCTTGAGGTAACCGAAAGAAGTATAATATGTGGTCTTGTCGGAACCGCCGTGGATTTTGAGGTTAGCTTCAATCTTCTGACCATTGTTGAACATAGCCTTGTCCCAACCTTTTTCAGGGTCATCGATATAACCTTGTTTGAGAGTTACGCCCTCGACGAACTTACCGGTATAAGGGTCGATAAGTTGGTCGCCAGGAGTAGTCCAACGGTTGTAAGCAGCAGGGAGACCACCAGCAGAGACATCAAAGATTTGGCGGTTAGCAGTTTTTCTGAGGTCGATGTCATCACCATAACCATTAGCGATACCTTCCCAGCACAACTCGACATAACGTTGAGCGTCACCGATAGTTTCGTACATAGGGATGAGTCGCATATTGGCACCTTACTTAACGTCGATGTCAATTTTGCCAAACTCGCCAGAAGTACCTTTTTTAGTTGTGATAAGGATAACGCCATTAGCGCCACGAGAACCGTAGAGAGAAGTAGCAGTAGCATCCTTGAGGACAGTAGTCGAAGCGATATCGGATGGGTCAATACCAGAGATATCACCATCGAAAGGGATACCGTCAACGACATAGAGAGGAGAGGTTGAAGAGTTTACAGAACCGATACCACGGATACGTACAGAAGCAGTGGTACCAGGCTGACCTGTAGAGCTAACGACCTGCACACCAGCAATCTCACCAGCGAGAGCCTTGGTTACATCAGAAGGGTTTTTCTTTTCGAGAGTTTCACCCTTAACAACAGTTGCAGAACCAGCAAACGACTTTTTGGTAGAAGTACCGTAAGCAACGACCATGACCTCATCGATCTGGGTAGCTTCAGCAGTCATAACTACTTTCATTCCGTTTTTGGCTTCTTGCTTGATTGTGGCCATGCCAACATAGCTGAAGACGAGGATTTTTTTACCAGCAGGGACTTTGATAGTAAAATTACCGTCGATGTCGGTAATAGTACCAACCTGAGTACCTTCGACTTGGACAGCAGCACCAATAACGGTCTCGCCAGTTTCGTCAACCACGGTACCATTAATGGTAGTTTCCTGTCCAAATGCAACACCGATACAAAGCACCAGCGCCGTGAACAAAAGAATTACTCTTTTCATAAAAACTTTGCTTTTTAGTTATAAATTATTGTATTAATATTTCGAATCTGAGTACCTGAGATACAACGGGGAAAGAGGTATCGGGAAGGCATTCACAGAAGGGCACAAAGAGTGCATATAATTCAGACGACAAAGTTACAGATTTTTTGTCGTCGCACAAAATCATCGGAACATTATTTTGCAACAACAAAAAGTAATGCACGGAAACAGACGTTTTACGTTTTGTTAAGCATATCGTACACGACAATAGCGAATAATCTAATTATTAAGACATTTACATGCGTCACACACGATGTATAACAGAGCAACCGATATGTAAAAAATATGTTTTATAACATATCAGCTTATTTACCGGCAACGATGATTACGATTTCGCCTTTCGGAGAGTTTTCGGTATAATATTTAACCAACTGGGAGAGAGTACCACGGTATGTTTCCTCGTGAATTTTAGATATTTCACGACAGACAGCGGCCTGACGTTCTGAGCCGAAAGCCAGAGATAAGTCAGTAAGTGTTTTAACGAGTCTGTATGGTGATTCATAGAAAATCATACTTCTTGATTCCTCAGAAAGGGCGAGAATCCGAGTCTGCCGTCCCTTTTTCTGCGGCAAGAAGCCTTCAAAACAGAAGCGGTCAGAAGGGAGAGAGGAGTTGACCAAAGCGGGGACGAAAGCGGTTGCGCCAGGAAGAGTTTGCACGGTCACACCAAGGAGGGCGCATTGTCGGACGAGCATAAAACCGGGGTCAGAGATTGATGGTGTACCAGCATCAGAGACGAGGGCTATATTTTCGCCAGCAAGGATTCTTTCGGCATATTTAGCAGCGGTCTCGTGCTCGTTAAACTTGTGGTGTGAGGCGAGAGGGGTATGAATATCATAGTGACGGAAAAGAATGCTGGTTGTGCGAGTATCCTCAGCGAGTACCAAATCGACTTCTTTGAGCAATCTGAGGGCTCTCAAGGTAATATCCTCAAGGTTACCGACAGGAGTAGGTATGACATAAAGGATGCCCATAAATCAACAATACTTACGATTGATGATAGCATAGAAATCCGCCACAGCCTGATTTTCAATATTCCAATTGAACTTTTCTCGGATATAATTTTCAGCTTCTGCCATGGTTGAGAGTGTATTCAGATGGTCAATGGTTGAACTCATCAAAGCGCCATTGCCAGAGAAAAGTTCGCGTTGGAAACGAAATCTGTCAGCAATAGTAATAGCAGTTTGAATTGAGTCAATATGTGAGGCATTGATTGTAGAGGCAAGAGTGTTATGCTCGATAGTTTTTGATAATTTGTCAGCAAGAGTTTCTTCACTGGGAATTGAGTCAGCCAAAGTTTGGGATTTTGGTTCAAGTTTTGATTCAACGGGTTCTGGCTCTATTTCCGGTTCTGGTTGAAGTTCGGATTCCAGTTCCGATTCGGGTTCCAGTTCTGGTTCTGGTTGAGGTTCTGGTTGAGGTTCTGGTTGAGGTTCTGGTTGAGTATTAAAGGATTTTTGACTTTCTGGGTTAGGTTCAGGAACGTCTGCGACTGTCTCAGGTTGCACAACGGTGATGTTATCCAAACGGTCGTACAACATTTGGAAAGCCTCGGATATGCCAGACATCTTGTCATTAACTATTCTGTTGATTCCAGCAATCAGAGCGGTCTGATCTTGCAATATTCTGGCATAACTATCGAGGAGACGTTTCTGTTCAGCATTTTGCTTTTTTATCTCTTCGAACTGACAAAGAAATTCATTCATTCTGTCGTTAAGGGAATTTTGAGACTCTTGAATCTGACTTGCAGTTGCCAGATTATCGAGGAAATCGATTAAAGGTTTATTGTCCATAATAGAAATATACGTTTAAGTTTCGGCATTAAGCATTTTGAGTTTCGGCACAAGCTTTTGCGATACGAAGCAACTCGTAAGGCACAGACTTGTTAAGTTTTTCGTACAGATTCTCCAACCTCACATCAGGGTCGGCGGCATACTTGGCAGATACAAAAGCCAGGACGTCAGCATCAACGTAACGAGAGCCGTCAATCCTGTGTTGAATAATTAACTGACACAGGTGATTTACAATTGTATCTAAGCGTAAATTGCGCGCAACTGCCACTTGTTCGGGAGACATACCACTGTTCAACAAATTGAAAGTTATATCAAGCGTAGGGATTTTGGGTTCTTTGGTTTTTTTCTGCTTTTTGATTTTTTCTTTTTTAGTTTTAGTGTATGTCAATTCCTGGTCAGAGAATTCATCTATGGAGAGTTCATGATCATAAGGAATATTGTTTGCATCACAATAGCGGCGAACAATCTCAATACACTTGTCGCCATACTTCTTGACCTTTGTTTTTCCAAACCCATTGATTTTGAGCAATTGTTTTGGTGTAGTTGGCAGAGTAGCGGCAATCTCCTTGAGAGTTTTTGTGTAGAACATTAGATATTTAGGGATTTCCTGTTCTTCACAATACTCGGCACGCCAGCGGCAAAGGGCATAAAAGAGTTGAGGATTGACAAGAGATTTATCATCGTATGATGATTCGAGGGAATAAGCAGAGACAGAGAAACGAGGGTTGACGAAAGCAGCACGAAAATCGAAAAATCTTTTGACAGTAAAATTGTCAGCGAGACGGACGATGAGGTAACACTTGCGAGAGACAAGGAGGAATAAATCCTTAAGTTTGGTAATGTAAGAGTCCGCATTGTCGCGGCTGTCAGTCGTAAAATTGGAAGATTCTATCTCATCAATCAACTTGTCAAGAAGAGGTAAAAAATAGGTAGAAGCTGCATGTATTCGATTTTGCAACTCGGATTGAGGAATGGAGCGTAGTTGATTAAGGAAACGTGATGCGATGGTTGAAATATCGGAGGTTGATTTGCAGAGAGATTCGGTAAAATCGGCTATTCCGTCGGAGAAAGATTTCTGATGAGTCACAGCGACCTCGCGGACTTCGATGGCAAGAGCATAAAGAGGACGGAGGTCAAAAAGTTCAATCATAAGTTGACGGCAGTAAGAGGACTTGTCAGCCTCGAGTTGTGAAATAAAACGGTCAAGAGGGAGAGCCGTCTGGCAATAAGCAGCGACGCGGGTATCTACGTGCAAAGACGCAGGGTTGACCATTGAGGTGAGGGTAATACCTTCGAGTGTACGACAGCGGGAGAAAGCGACATAAACCTGACCAGAAGCAAAAGCAGCGGCAGAGTCAATGACCACATTATCGAAAGTCAGGCCCTGGCTTTTATGAATAGTTATTGCCCAAGCGAGGCGGAGAGGGATTTGAGAGAAAGTGCCGAGGATTTTCTCGTGAATCTCGTTAGTTTTAGGGTCAACGCTGTAAACCCGGTTAGACCACTCTTCAGGGAGGACTTCGATAGTGCGGTCAGTATCCTTGCAATAGACAGTAACCGATTGTTCATCAAAACTCTTGACCACCCCTATCATACCATTAAAATAACGGCGAGGTGTTTGTCTGTCATTAGCGATAAACATTACGCGGGCGTTGATTTTCAGTTCGAGTTCGCTGTCAGCAGGGTATGATTTTTCGGGAAAATCGTCTTTAACAGAAGCGAGGAAGCGTGTTTTTTTGGTGTGGAGGTTTTCCATTTGGCTAAGATTGACGCTGTCAGCCTTTGCGTTATGGGTAGTCAGGAGGATATTTTGGTCATTTTTTTGAAGCTGGAATTGCGGGTCGTAACGAGACTGGAGAAGTTGCATTGACAGAGGGGAGACACAATTGTTTCGCAATTCGTTCAGAAGATTTATGAAATCAGCGTTTGTTTGACGAAAAATGGTATCAAGTTCGACTACAACAGGAAGGAGTTCAGCCATCACCAAAGAATCGAAGAAAAAGAGGGAAGAATAATAAGGGGAGAGGAGATGATATTCATCGTCAGTTATGACAGGAGGGAGTTGGTAGAGGTCGCCAAAGAAAACGACTTGTACGCCACCGAAAGGTATATCGGGGCGATGGCGGTAATAGCGAAGGACAGCATCGATAGCGTCAAGGAGGTCAGCGCGCACCATTGAAATTTCGTCGATGATAAGTAATTCGAGTTCGCAGAAGAGAGAGGAGCGTTCCTTACGAATTTTCTGTTGCGAGATGAGGGCATATCTGCCTTGAGCAGTAGGAGCGATAGGACCAAACGGCAATTGGAAAAAAGAGTGTATGGTCATACCTTCAGCGTTGACAGCAGCCACGCCAGTAGGAGCCACGACGACAGTACGTTTGAAGTTGCGGCTGACGATACGGCGGAGCATAGTAGTTTTGCCGGTACCTGCCTTGCCAGTTATAAAGATTGAGCGGTTGGTCATTTCGACCATCTCAATCACGGAATCATATAAAATTGATGTTTCGATATTCTCAATAATTGTTCTTTAAGTAAAAGAGTTAGGAGGGCCGGAGGTTTGGGCAAAATAGGCAGGCTGTCTGCCATTGAAGGCTAGACGGTCAGAGAACAGATTCAGGCGTATAAAGAGTGATAATACTTCGGTAGAGAGTTGAGGTTGCTTACTTGTTGTGAGGGTTAGATGCGGGCGGTTTGAAATCAGCGAAGTAAGGGAATGGGTATAAGATGCGAGGATAAAATAACGCACTGATGTATAAGGGCGTAGGTGCTGTGGGTCGTTGTGCTTATTATAATTTTCGGGGTGGTGAGCAAAATCGGGATTCAGGCTGATGGCAAGGCGATTATGCTCAAGCATTCTTTGTTCCCATTCCTTGCGTTTGAAGGGGAGTTTAAGATCGAGGGCGGTGTAGAGAGATGCTGTTTTGAAGATTTGGCGAGTGCGTATAGTGCCGAGGGTTGGTGGTTTAGTGTTTGGGTTCCAGAGTAGATATGCGTAAGTTTTACCGTTTATTGTGCGGTAATAGACATCACTGCGGCGACTCAGTCTGCCAGAGATTGAGGAGATTGGCATATTATCGAAAGTGTAGTCACGCATATTGTTATTGGTTAGATTGTAAGTAACTGATAATCATATTCACTGTCCGTAGGGAGTAGGTTGTGCAAAGGTAAGGAGTTTTTTTGATATAAACAAGGGTTTTGGAGTTTTTTTCAAAAAAAATAAACTTCAAAATCGTCTCAACCTAATTAATGGAATCATCCTTTATAGACTCTTTAAGTTTTGGGGAATGGAATATGAACCAAATCATCATTACGATAGAAATAGCAGCACTGATGATATAAGCGTAGATGTGGTTCATACGGATGAAACATTCGGGGGCAACGAAAAGATAGCAGACACAGATAAATGTCATAAAAGCAGCAGGGATAAGGGAAATCCAATATTTATTTCCTTGTTTTGCGAGATAGACGGTTATTGTCCATAGGGTTATAGCAGCAAGAGCTTGGTTGCAAGATGCGCTATAACGCCAGATGATAGAGAAATCAATATGAAGGAGGAGATATACGATAACGAAGATAGGAATAGAGACGAGGAGACGTCTGAGAGCTTTAGATTGGTCTATTTTGAAAGCATCAGCGATGAGGAGTCTGACGGAGCGGAGTGCGGTATCACCAGAGGTAATAGGTGCAACGACTACTCCGAGGATAGCGAGGAAACCGCCGATTTTGCCGAGCCAACCATTGCAAATAGTATTGACAGCCAAAGCACAGGAGTTTGAACCATCGGGACATTCATTGATAAAATCGTGAAGTCCGTCAATTGAGCCCCAGAAAGATGATGCAGCAGCGACCCAAATTAGAGCTACGATACCTTCGAGAATCATTGCGCCATAGAAACAAGGGCGACCGTATTTCTCGTTTTTAATACAACGAGCCATTAAAGGAGACTGTGTAGCGTGAAAACCTGAAACAGAGCCACAGGCGATAGAGATGAACATCATAGGGAAAATTGGCAAATCGTCAGGATGTTCGACAGAGACGTCATCCCATAATTCGGGGACAGGTGCAATATTGACATACATTGAGACAGCTATGCCGACAGCCATAAAGAGGAGTAAAATTCCGAACAGAGGGTAAAGTCTGCCAATAAGTTCGTCGATTGGCAAGAGAGTGGCAAGAATATAATAGATGAGGACAAAATAGACCCACCAATATCGAGAGATAGAAGGGACAATGGCGTGAAGGATGTCGGCAGGGCCGCTGACAAAAACAGCGCCGACACAAATAAGGAGGATACAAGCGAAGAAGCGCACGAAATTGCGCATTCGATTGCCTAATTGTTCGCCAACGATTTCGGGATAAGAGGCACCATCCTGGCGAAGGGAGAGCATTCCTGAGAAATAGTCGTGGACAGCGCCACCGAAAATGCAGCCAAAAACAATCCAAAGATATGCAGCAGGTCCGAACATAGTACCCATTATTGCGCCGAAGATAGGACCAAGTCCAGCGATGTTGAGGAATTGGATAAAAAAGACTTTCCAAGCGGGCATTGCGACATAATCAACACCATCAGCCTTTGAAATTGCAGGTGTGACACGTTTGTCATCGATGTGGAAGACATGCTCGACAACTGTGCCATAAATAATGTAACCTACGAGAAGTAGAATTACGGCTAAAGAGAAAGTAATCATAATACAAAAGGGTGGTTCTACGAATTATGTATTTAAGGGTGGTTCTATTTTTTTTGATAAATTACGCTGCACCTCAGCAAAAGAGCGAGCTCTTTGCTTTCGGTTTGCAGTAATTTTGACATCTTGCTGATTTTCATCATTTGGGTTGCAAAGTTACAAAAAATATTACAAATACCAATAATTAAAACACAAAAAGTTTTCCACAACGATGGCACGATGGTTGATAAGTAGAGGAAGTCAGCCATAAATGCGTTAAAAAAGGAGGCGCAGGGCAGTTGAAAAGTTTTTTATATGTCATAATGACACATTGCTGTCACAAAAGATGGCAAAACGGACAAAATAACAAATAAACACGAACAAAGATATGAGTTTTTTTGATTCAGAAAACGGGAACAAAGAAGTGATAAACATCGTGGGAGAGCCTGGCGATGAAACATTGCGCTGTATGTCAGGGGACATATTGCCAGTGCTGACGATGCGTAATATGATGTTATTTCCTGAGATTATTCTGCCAGTACATGTAGGTAGGAAAAAGTCAATGAAATTAGTAAAAGAGGCATTCAGGAACAGTATGGAAATACTGGCATGTACTCAGCTTGACAAAAACATCAACGATCCGGATATGGACGATGTGGTACAGATAGGTTGTGTTGCAGAGATATTGAAAATAGTTGATATGCCAGACAAAACCACGGTAGTAATATTGCAGGGGAAAAGCAGGGCAAAAGTGGTAGAACATGTTTCGGGTATGCCGTATCTGATGGCAAAGATAGAGATAATGAAAGATTTCGAGCCGGAAGGGTGTCAAGAGGAATTGAAGACATTGGCAGAAGAGGCGATGAAATCGAGGTTACAGATAGCAAAAGAGACAGACGGAGTGGCAGACGAGATAGACATAACAATGTCGGAAATCAAAAAGCCAACGATTGGAATCAACTTTGTTTGTTCGAACATGCCATGTGGAGTTGAGATAAAGAGAGAGTTCATCGAAGAATCGAACATTCTGGAGAGAGGAATAAAACTGATGAAAACGATACAAGCGCAACTGCAAGTAGTTGAGATGCGTAAGAAAGTAAAAGAGAAACTGAAGGGGGACATAGACCGCCAGCAGAGGGAGTATTTCATCAGAGAAGAGATACGATCATTGCAAAACAAATTGTCGGATGAGTCAGAAAACAGCGATTTGACCGATGATTCGGACATAGCAGAGTTGAGACGTAAGATGCGAGAGAAAGATTGGGGGAGCTTTGAAACATATAAGCATTTCGAAAAAGAGTTAAAGAAATTGGAGCATCTGAACCCACAATCGCCAGACTATCAAGTTCAATACACATATCTACAGACGTTGATAGACATTCCGTGGAATCAACGGACAAAAGACAACTTTAACCTTGCAAAAGCTGAGAAAGTAATCAACAAGAACCATTACGGTATGGAGAAGGTTAAAGAGAGGATTCTGGAGTATTTGGCTGTGCTGAAATTGAAAGGGGATTTGAAGAGTCCGATACTGTGCCTGTATGGTCCTCCAGGAGTTGGGAAGACATCATTAGGGAAATCAATAGCCGAGACATTAGGCAGGAAATACGCAAGGATATCATTGGGAGGAGTGAGCGACGAGGCAGAAATCCGTGGACATAGGAAGACATACATAGGAGCAATGCCAGGGCGCATCATCAGCAACTTGATAAAATGCAAATCGTCAAACCCAGTGTTTATACTGGATGAGATTGATAAATTGACGAAAGACTCACACGGAGACCCATCGTCGGCACTGTTGGAAGTGTTGGATCCAGAGCAGAACTCGGCATTTCATGACAACTATGTAGATGCAGACTACGACTTGTCGAACGTATTGTTCATAGCGACAGCAAACGACCTTGGGGGGATTCCTGCGCCATTACGCGACAGGATGGAATTGATAGAAATAAACGGATATTTGACCGAAGAAAAGATAGAGATTGCAACTCGTCATCTTGTGCCACAAGAACTTGAAAAACACGGGTTAAATAAAAAGCAGTTCAAGATAAGCAAAGAGGCATTAAGAATCATAGCAGAGAACTACACACGCGAATCAGGAGTCAGAGCAATGGACAAACAGATTGCCAAGATACTGAGGAAAGTGGCAAGGCAGATAGCAGAAGACAGTGTCAAGAGTGTCACTATCAACGAAGAGAACATAGAGGAATATCTTGGCATAAAGAAAGTGGATCATGACAGATACGATATTGAAGGGTACAAAGGGGTTGTGACTGGATTAGCGTGGACACAATTCGGGGGAGAAATACTGTTCATTGAGACAGCATTGAGCAAGCAAAAAGAGTGCAAATTGAGTTTGACAGGCAATTTGGGAGACGTAATGAAAGAGTCGGCAGCACTTGCACTGGAATACATAAAATCGCATACAGGGGAGTTGGGCATAGACCAAGAAAAGCTTGACACATTAGGAATACACCTGCACGTTCCGGAAGGGGCAACACCAAAAGACGGGCCATCGGCGGGCATAACGATTCTCACCGCTATGGTTTCAAGTATAACGGGCAGGAAAGTGAAAGATAAACTGGCAATGACCGGAGAAATCACGCTAAGAGGCAAATTGTTGCCAGTTGGAGGAATAAAGGAGAAGATTCTCGGTGCAAAACGCGCTGGAATCAAGGAAATACTGCTTTGCGAAGATAACAGGAAAGACATCGAAGAAATCAATGCCGAATATTTGGAAGGACTAACATTCCATTATGCCAAGACAATGCAGGAGGGGTTGTCTATCGCCCTTTGCCCAGCATGATAACGTTAATGCTGAGGAGCATAATTTTGATGTCAGTAGAAAGGGACATATTGTTTATGTACTCGATGTCATAATCCAGACGGCGTATCATTTTCTCGATAGAATCGCTATATCCGACCTTGATAGGTCCCCAAGAGAGAAGACCAGGTTGCACCTTGTATAATTCAGAATAACGAGGTGCAACTTTTTTAATCTGCTCGATATAGAATGGGCGTTCAGGTCGAGGTCCAACCACAGACATTTCGCCTTTGATGATATTGATTAACTGAGGCAATTCATCGATTCTGTAACGGCGAAGGACTTTGCCGACTGTTGTAATACGTTTATCGTTTGTTTCGGTCAGCCGTGGGCCAAAAGACTCGGCATTCACGGTCATAGAACGGAACTTGAGAATCATAAAAGGACGTGCATTTTTGCCGATTCTCTCTTGACGGAAAAACACCGGGCCTTTAGAATCAATTTTAATAATTACGGCAAGGATTAGGGAGAAAGGCAGCAAAAGCAGTAAGACAACCGAACTAAAAACAACATCAAAAGCCCGTTTGAAAGCCCATTGCCATGCAGGCATAATGTCGATGGAATCGAACTTTTTCTTATCTAAAGTGATTCGGTCGAACCTAAAACCACCCATTGCGTGCCAAGTTTGGACAGCACGGAAAAAATATGTAAAGAAAAAGAGGAGAGCCCAAAGGAAAAGGAAAGCCTTGTAATAGAATTGATAAGATACGACCTCGTCATCAGCCAACATAGAGAAAAAGATTACGACAGAAATAAGAAAAGAGGCGACGAAAGTCGTGAAAAGTTCACGCAACCTGAAACGGCGGGAAGTCACAATATATGCGCCAGAGAGGTAATGAATAATTAAAGATATGACAGGGAAATACAATGCAGAGAGAGCAAGGGAATACGAAGGGAGAATAAGCGACTGGTTGGGAATTGGAGAAAAATAGAAATCGTTGGTCACCCTACGGTAAAGATAGAGAAGTAACCACGTCATCAAAGAAGCGATAAAATCGAAGAAAATATAAAGAATCAGTTGACGTTTAGTCATAATAACTCACCGAATAATCTGCACCTGACCAGAGGCGCCAAGTTTGATAATAGAAGAAGGTTTTGATTTAGTAATATCATCCTGTCGGAACTTCACGACATAATCAACAGCATTGATTATTTCGGGAGAAATTTCGCCGAAGCAGGAAGGGGAAGGTTCATTTGACACATTAGCAGAAGTTGAAACCAAAGGCACATGAGCAGCAGAACATAAAGCGTTTGAGAACTTTTCAGCAGTCACACGAATGGCAATACTGCCATCATCAGCCACGATATTTTCGGGGAGATTTTTTGCTTTATCATAGATTATTGTCGTAGGAGAGACGGCAACTTCGAGCAAATCGTAAGCAATATCAGGGAAATTGACGACATAATTTTGTATGCGTGCAACAGAATCGACCAGCAAAATCAATGCTTTGGACTCAGCTCTACGCTTGATTTCATAAATACGGGAAACCGCCTTAGTGTTAGTAGCATCGCAGCCCAAGCCCCACACAGTATCAGTAGGATAGAGCACTACTCCACCCTGTCTTATTGTCAGAAGAGCTTGTCGCAGATCATCCTTATCGAACATAAAAAAGAGAGGTCAGAAATTCAGTGCAAAGGTAGCGAAAAAAAACTAAGAAAAAAAGAGTTCAAGTCATTTTTTTTTTGTAAATTTGCAGTTTGAATTAATAAAGATAATAAAAACACAACATAGATGCAGAATCAGTGGATTATCAAAAGATTATCGCCTGAGGAAGAAGAAAAACAGAATTTTATTGCGAATGCTTTGGGAATATCGCCAGTCATGGCAAAACTATTGGTACAACGTGGGATAAGCACATTTGACGAGGCGAAGGCATTTTTTCGACCTGAGTTAACGCAGCTGCACAATCCGTTTCTAATAAAAGATATGGACAAGGCAGTAGAGCGACTGAACAAGGCATTGCAAAAGAAAGAGAACATTCTTATTTATGGCGATTATGACGTAGATGGCACAACAGCGGTGGCATTGGTCTATAAATTTTTGCAGAGCTACGTTCATCCTGCCCAATTAGATTACTATATTCCAGACCGTTACAAAGAGGGATATGGGTTATCGAAAGAGGGAATAGACTATGCCAACGAACACGATGTAAAATTGGTTATCACCCTTGACTGTGGCATAAAAGCCATAGAGAGAGTTGAATACGCAAAAAGTTTTGGCATTGATGTCATCATCTGCGACCATCATACGACGGACGACATTTTGCCCAATGCAGTGGCAGTGCTTGACTCGAAAAGGACAGACGACAACTATCCTTACAAGCATCTTTCTGGTTGTGGTGTAGGATTCAAATTTATGCAAGCGTTTGCCCAAAGCAACAATATCGACTTTGCCCATTTAGAGCAATTGCTTGATTTTGTAGCAGTCAGCATAGCATCAGACATTGTTCCAATAACAGGAGAGAACCGAATACTGGCTCATTATGGAATAAAAAGGCTAAACGAGCACCCATCGAAGGGATTGCAAGCCATAATAGACACTTGTGGGTTAACGAACAAACAAGAGCACAAAAATGGGCATTCGTCAGATATTACAATAAACGACATTGTATTCAAGATAGGTCCAAGAATCAATGCCTCAGGCAGGATGAAATCAGGACGAGAAGTAGTGGAATTGCTTGTTTCAAACGATGACATACAAGCACATAAGATAAGCAACAACATCAACTGCTACAACGAAGAGCGAAAAGACATAGACAAAACCACAACAGCCGAGGCAGAAAAAATCATTATAGAACGCGGAGACATCGAGCAAAAACGCACCATTTTGGTATATAACAGCGAATGGCACAAAGGCATTGTGGGCATTGTGGCATCAAGACTGACCGAAAAATACTATAAGCCAACGATAGTGCTGACCAAAGCAAACGGGTTGGTGAGTGGTTCGGCGAGGTCAGTACACGGCTTTGACCTATACAAAGCCATAGATTCGTGCCGCGACTTGCTGGAAAACTTTGGTGGGCACACATACGCTGCGGGGTTATCGCTGAAGGAGGAAAATTTGGAGGAATTTACCACACGTTTCGAGAAATACGTGTCGGAAAACATTGAAGAAAGTCAATTGACGCCTCAAATTGAGATAGACTCTGTGCTTAAATTTGCAGAAATCACCCCGAAATTCATCCGCATATTAAGACAATTCGAGCCATTCGGTCCTGGGAACACAAGGCCAGTATTCTGTACACGTCGCGTATTCGACTACAACGGAAGCAGCAAAATCGTGGGCAAGGGAAATGAACATCTGAAACTTGAATTGACGGATGACTCGTCGGAAAACGTAATGAACGGCATAGCATTCAGGATGGCATCATTCTGTCAAGACTTAAAGGTTTTCAATCCTCTTGACATTGTTTTCACGCTGGAAGACAACACATTCAATGGAACGACCAATACACAGTTGATGATAAGGGACATTAAGGTTGGAAATTTATAGAACCAAGGTTGGGAATTTATAGAACCACCCTATAATAATTTGAGTCGCAAATATTCGTCCCAAATGTACCATAACACGAGTATAAACGCATAAAACATATACTTCATAATATGGGCATGAAAAAGATTGAACAAATCAACATAATTGCGAACGACAACAGACAGTATAGTAAGCCGTAAAACATTGAATTCCACCAACAGAACCAAAACGCAAGGAGTGTACCACAACTTATGTTTCAATGAGCCACGAGAGAAAGCAATAATGCAAAAAGCAATAAAAAACTGCTTGATAGCTGTACAGCCAGAGACCACAGACATAGAATTGCCATTACAGAAACCAATCATATTATTAACTAATATATGAGGAATTTCCCAAAAGCCAAGCAAGATATGAGTGGCATAAGAAAACCACAGAACAGCCCGACCAAAAAGAGGAGAGACATCAATACCAAAGAATGTAACTGACACAGTATTCTCGAT
This sequence comes from Candidatus Minthenecus merdequi, assembly GCA_018064385.1. GTDB lineage: Bacteria > Bacteroidota > Bacteroidia > Bacteroidales > Paludibacteraceae > Aphodosoma > Aphodosoma merdequi. Next base: position 11,192 of record JAGHVI010000177.1, on the reverse strand, counting down.
TTCATCGCCATATACAGAAAATTCCCAAAAATAATTGGAAGCAAAAAGTACAATAACAAAAAGTACAATTCCACGATAATTAGGATTGATTTTCTGCCAATAATTTCTGATAAAATCGAGCATATTTAAGAATAAATGAATTTACGGAATTCACTTGATACCCACACGAGCAAAAGGGGGCAAGGTGATGTCGCAAAAATCTCTGTCTTGATATTTAAACCAACCCACGACAGCCACCATAGCAGCATTGTCAGTGGTATATGAGAACTTAGGGATGAAAATTTCGACGCTGTGTTTCTCTCCGTATTCCACGAAAGCCTTACGGAGACCTGAGTTTGCCGATACACCGCCTGCAACAGCGAGGCGCTTGATACCAGTCTGACGTATAGCCTTGTCAACTTTGCGCATTAGGATGTCAATGATGGTAAACTGCAAAGAAGCGCACAAGTCTGCCTTATTCTTTTCGACAAAATAGGAATCAGACAGAACAGCATCACGCAAAGTATAGAGGAAAGAGGTCTTAAGTCCAGAGAAACTGTAATTTAAGCCCTGAATATTAGGACGAGCAAACGAAAAAGCCTGCGGATTACCCTCTTGCGCAAATTTGTCGATAACAGGACCGCCAGGATAAGGAAGCCCCATAACTTTTGCACATTTATCGAAAGCCTCACCAGCGGCATCATCAATGGTCTGACCAAGAATTATCATATCATTATAGGCATTAACCTGTATGATTTGGGAATTTCCGCCAGAGACCAAAAGGCAGATAAAAGGGAAATCTGGGATATGCGAAGGTGTATCAGGCTCGCAAATAAAATGAGCCATAACGTGAGCTTGAAGATGATTGACATCAATCAGAGGGACATTCAATCCAAGGGCAAAGCCTTTGGCAAAAGAAGTTCCGACGACAAGAGAGCCCATAAGTCCAGGGCCACGAGTGAAAGCCACTGCATCGACATCTTTTGCCAGGATTCCTGCCTTTTTCAGAGCAGCATCCACTACGGGAACAATGTTTTGCTGATGGGCACGCGAAGCAAGTTCGGGCACAACACCACCATACATCTGATGAACAGACTGGGAAGCTATAACATTAGACAACAAACAGTTGTTCCTTAGTACAGCAGCCGAAGTATCATCACACGAAGACTCAATACCTAAGATAATCATATCAAAAAAAACGGTTAATTGCCGCAAAAAGTTTGCGGCTGCAAAGATATGAAAAAAAGCAGAAAAATAAAACATATAATCGGAATAAGTTTTCTACTAATATTCACTTTCTCGGCAGTAATGCTGACTACCAGCACGTTGCAAACTTATATTGCAAAGCGCGTTGCTTCATATCTAAGCGAAACATTAGGAGCAGAGCTGACAATCGGCAAACTGAAAATAAGCCACTTATCAGACTTAGAACTTAAAAACGTCAGGTTAAAAGACCAACGTGGCGAAAAACTGTTAGAATTCGAAAAACTCAGACTGAGGATACGCTTCTTGCCTTTCATCAACAAAAAAACAGTCATAAAACAAGTCAGCATAGACAAACTTTCAGCAAACATCTACATCACTTCAGACAGCGTCACCAACCTGCAGTTTATTATTGATGCATTTCCGAAAGACAGCACAGCAAAATCGCCCGCCATCAGCATAAAAAACATCATACTAAGTGACGCAAGAATACACTACAGAGACTGGCGTAACGAAACAGATTTTGACATAAGGCACTTGAATACGAATGCAAAGTTCGAGATAAACGAACAATCAGAAATTAAGTTTGCGATAAAAAAGATGAACTTCTGCGACAAAGAAAACAAAGTTCTCGACAATCTGAAACTGAAAGTTATGACCACAGCCAAGATTATGGGTGTTAGGGATATGGAAATCAATATGCGCAACAGCGACATCAAACTTAATGCAGCAATGATTAACTATGCGTACAAAAATGACAGTTCCATAGACTGGGGCAACTCATCATATCTTGTCAACTTTGCACCATCAGTTTTCGTTCCGCAAGACATCAGTTGGGCGATACCGCAACTGACCAACATGGATAAACCTATACATTTCGAGTTCGATGCATCAGGTAAAATAGACAACATAAAAACACAGAAAATCATATTGAATTATAATCGTTCAATGTTTTTATCCGCCAGTATTGACGTAAAGAACGTTACCAAATACGACTCGCTTCAAGCAGAGTTAAACATCGAAGAACTAAGGTTTAGCACACAAGCCATAAAAACATTAATAAACGACATTACAAAAAAAAGCATTGCAATACCTGCAGAGTTAGACAATTTCGGAGTTTGCAAATACAAAGGCACAATATCAGGCGATACAAAAAATATAAAGCTGATAGGAGAATTGGCTACAGCCCAGGGAAATGTAACAACCAATCTTGCCATTTCATCGCAAGACTCGTTAAAAAACATCGAATTCATCGGTACTTTGGGCACAACGACTATCGATGTTAGTAGAATAATAGACAAGCCTGAACTTGGTCTTGGTCCAACGAAATTCAACATAGACGCAAAAGCACATTTAAACAACAAAGGCAACTTCGACATCACTCTATTGGGCAACATTGCGCAAGCCACATTCAAAAATTATACATACAACAACATTATCATTGATGGCAGATTAACAGATAAAATGTTTGTTGGACAAGTCTTTATGGACGATAAGAACGGCAAAATTCAATTTGACGGCACACTCGCCATGACAGACAAACTAAAAAAATTCTCGCTAACATCCACGATAGAACATGTCATACCATGGGAACTTCACTTGACGGAAAACAATAAAAAAACAGCGATTTCAATGGGGATGATGATGGACATGACATTGACAGACATCAACGACATCAACGGAAAAATCTCAATACGAGACATAGACATCGTCAACGAAGACAAAAACTTTCGTCTTGACAGCATAGACATTCAAATAGTCAACAACAACGACACGAACTTCTTAGACGTAAAATCAGACTTAATAAACGGAAATATTTACGGACATTTCCGTGTGGATGAAATTCACAAAAACCTAATCAACACACTCGGGAAAAACATGCCACGACTGAATGGAATTATCAAAGACCAAGTCACAGGGCCAACAGACCTTACTATATCATTTGGCATTGAATCACTGAAGAAATTTATGGAATCAATCGAAATTCCATGGTACACTACCGAAGCTGCGACATGTCATTTTTCGTACAAATCCGAAAGAGACAGGATTTCGTCATACATCATTGTTCCAAACATAACAAACGGCAATCTCACACTGGACAACACACTGATTAATATAAACAACTACAGAGGTGTTAATTTGAGGTTAAAGACAGAAACCGATGTCAAGTTAGGACATGTTGAAGGTACAGCGAACATCAATCTGAACAACGGAATAATAACCTCGTCGCTCAATTGGGAAAACAAGCAATCGGACGAGATAAAATTTGGTGGTGAACTGATGACAAGAACGACATTCAACCAAACAGACACAGGATGGTTCACTAACATTGAAATATTACCTACGCAATTTCTGCTTCACGGCACGCCTTGGATTTTCGACCACTCCAACATCACAATCCACGATGAATTCGTTGAAATAGACAAATTCGGACTTATATCCGAAGACGGGCAACATTTATCAGTCAACGGAACGATTTCAGACAAAGACACAGACACATTAAACGTGGACATAGCAAACCTTATGTTAGAATATATCAGTGAAATGCTGCCAAAAGAAGTTGCCATATCGTTTGGCGGGCAACTTTCGGCTCAATGCAATATAACAAAAGTCAAATCTGACGATCCTCACATAAATCTTGACGCAAGTTCAACACCATTCATATTTAACGAAACAGAAGTTGGACTTATGAAAGCCAAATGCAAATTCGACACCCATTCCAACAAACTTGATTTTTACGCACAAGTATATTCAGATGCAGACACATCGGCTGTACTGGACGGACACTATTTTTTCACACAAGACTCACTTGACATCCTCGGGAAAGCCAATGGACTTGACATGGGATTTATCAACTTCTACATAAAAGATATATTCGGTACTGTTACAGGGAAAGGTTACGGAGATGTACATATTTACAGTGTGGATAAACTTGTGGCAGTAGATGCCAATGTGTTAGCAAAAGATGCATCTCTCGGAGTCAATTTTCTTAACACAAGGTACTACTTCACAGATTCCATAAAACTGAACAGAAACATCATCGACTTCGACACGATATTCATTACTGATGAATTAGGGCAAAAGGGTAAACTGACGGGAAATATCAGCCACAAGCACTTCCTTGACATGTCCCTTAATTTAGGCATTCACTGCGATACGATGCTTGTAATGAACACAACAAAAGCCGAAAGTCCTTCATTTTACGGCAAAGTATTAGCATCAGGTGACATAGCAATACTCGGTCCTGTGAATAACATTACAATAATGGGGAAAGCTAAAACAGAACAAAACACATCAATATGTATTCCTATAGACAATTATACAGCGACAGAGAACTCCTTTATCACATTTGTCCAAACAAAACAAGAACAAAAAGAAGAATCTGTAATCGAAGAGTCGCAAAACAGCGACTTAAAAGTCAATATAATGCTTGACATCTGCCCGCAAACCGAAGCTACACTGATAACAAACTCGAAAACAGGCGACAGACTTCACGCAAAACTTTCAGGTAACCTCAGAATGGAATACGACCTCAGGAAAGCCGACATAAAATTATACGGAGGATTGAACGTAGTATCAGGATTATATGTCTTCACACTTCAGGAAGTCATCCGTAAAGAGTTTAACTTCAAAGAGGGAGGTAGCATCACATGGGCAGGTAACCCTCTGAATGCCACGTTGGACATAGAAGGTTACTATCAGATAAACGCAAACATCGCTGACCTGCTTGATCAAGCAGACCTTGTCAACGTTGCAAGAACGACAGTACCAGTTCAATGCCAATTGCTCATCTCGGGAAATCTCATACAACCGACAATCAACTTCAACATTGAACTACCATCAAGCGATGACGAAATCAAAATGGCTGTACAAAAAGCCATTGACTCACCTGAAAAATTGTATCGAGAAGTAATTGCACTTCTACTGCTCGGCAAATTCATCAAAGCCGAATCAATGGACAACTCATCTTTCATTTCGCAAAATGAAATCTACTCTGCCGTGTCATCCACCATATCAGCACAGATAAACAATTGGGCATCACAAATGTTTGATCATTGGGATTTTGGTGTCAACTTTCGGAAAGCAGACAACTCAACAACAAGCGACAAAAACGGCTATGAATACGAATTCAATTTTCAATATGCGCCAACCGACAGAATATTGATTAACGGAAATGTAGGATACCGTGACAATAGTTCCAACAATAACAACTTCATCGGGGACTTTGACTTTGAATACAAACTGGTGGAATCAGGACAACTGAGAATCAAAGCTTATACACACACCAACGACTACAAAGAATTCAAAAAAGGATTAACTACACAAGGAGTAGGATTGTTATGGACTGAGAACTTCAATAGTGGCAAAGAACTGAGCCAAGACATCAAAACACGAATTGAACGGGTAAAAATAGAACGGGAAAAAAAGAAAGAGGCAAAAAAGAAAAAACGGGAAGAAAAAGCAAAAAAGAAAGTTGCAAAAAAATCAAATTCCTGATTTCGGAAATTTTCCTGCAATAGTCATTTGTGATTCGCTAAATTCGGGACAAAAATAAAGGTGAGTTGTATAAATTCACAGTTTTTGTTATAGTGTAGTTCTGTTAATTAGGTTGAGACGATTTTGAAGTTTATTTTTAGCAGATTGCTGTGCGAAAGAAGGGCGTAGCAAGGCATTTTTAGTTTTGCTTTTTAGCAAAACGGCCGCAGCGAGGGGAGCAATCTCAGATTGCGACGGAGGTAAATAGCTGGCTATGTGACCGACTGACAACCTGTCAAGACCGAGAGCAGAGACCAAGCTTGCCTGGACTATGCCGAGGTTAGGACAGGTCTGCAAAGCAAAGCAGCAAGATGCAAAATTACTGCAAACGGAAAGCAAAGAGCTTGCTCATTTGCTGAGGTGCAGCGTAATTTATCAAAAATAAATTCAAAAGCGTCCAAAGGTCGTGCAAACGAGAGCAGAGATAAACTTGTTTAGATATGCCGAGTGCAGCCGACCTTCTCCAATTATGAACCATCCTCTGATATAACATACAAACATAATTAATAGAACCGCCCTATACACAAACTGAATTTATATAGATCTCCCTAATTTATTTTTGACGAGGAAAAATCAAAATAGGTGTACCACAAAACGCCCAATTCTCTCGAAGTTTATTTTCAAGGAATCTTAAATAGGGAGTTTTGATATACTGAGGCAGGTTAGCATAAAGAATAAATGTAGGCACTCTAGTCTCAGGCATCTGATTAACGAACTTGATTTTTACATATTTACCCTTAATGGCAGGAGGAGGAAAATTTTCAATAAGAGGTAAAAAGAAATCGTTCAACTGCGATGTTGAAATTCTCCTTTTTTTATTCTCGTAAACAGACTGCGCTGCCTCGATAACCTTATAAATACGTTGTTTGGTCAACGCAGAAGCATATACAATCGGGAAATCCGTAAATGGTGCAAGACGCTCTCGGATAGCCTTTTCAAAAATCTTAATATCCTTGGAACTTTTATTAGCTACAAGATCCCATTTATTCACACAAACCACAAGTCCTTTCCTATTTTTTTGAATAATAGAAAATATATTAAGGTCTTGGCTCTCAATACCACGAGTAGCATCAATCATCAACACGCAAACATCAGCATTCTCAATAGCACGTATTGCACGCATAACGGAATAATACTCGACATCCTCGTTAACTTTAGACTTTTTGCGTATGCCTGCAGTATCAACAAAATAAAAATCATGACCGAATTTATTATAACGAACATAAATAGAGTCACGGGTCGTTCCAGCCACATCCGTAACAATATGCCTATCCTCGCCTATAAAAGCATTAATAATAGACGATTTGCCAACATTCGGACGACCGACAATGGCAAAACGAGGAAGGTCATCCAAATGCTCCACATTCTCAGGTTTTAGCATTGGCACTATATGATCCAACAAATCGCCGGAACCAAGACCCGACAGAGCCGAAAGAATAAAAGGATCACCAAGACCAAGTCCATAAAACTCGGCAGCTTGATACTGAAGACTGAAATTATCAACCTTGTTAGCCACGAGTACAACATTTTTGCCAGACTTGCGAAGAATCTTAGCAACAAACTGGTCAAGGTCTGTAATTCCACTCAAGACATCAACAACAAAAAGGATGACATCAGCCTCCTCAATAGCTACGGACACCTGCCGATTGATTTCCTCTTCAAAAACGTCATCCGAATTAACCACCCAACCACCTGTATCAACAACCGAAAACTCACGGCCATTCCACTCACAATAACCATATTGACGGTCGCGCGTCGTTCCTGCCTCCTCGCTTATAATAGCATGGCGTGTTTGAGTAAGTCGATTAAAAATAGTTGACTTACCAACATTCGGACGACCTACGATAGCAACTAGATTTGACATATATATTCAAGAATTATTTTATTTCAGATGCAGGTTATGCCCCATACGCTCTTTCTTGGTACAGAGATAACGCTCGTTATGCTCATTTGGTGCAATTTCGATAGGAACTATTTCCACTATTTCCAGGCCATAACCTTCTAACCCTATACGTTTCACAGGATTGTTGGTCATAAGACGCATTTTTGTAATTCCAAGTTCGTGAAGTATAGATGCTCCAACACCATAATCACGTTCGTCAGCCTGAAATCCCAACTGAAGGTTAGCATCAACGGTATCAACACCTTGTTCTTGAAGAGTGTAAGCTGCAATTTTGTTCATAAGTCCAATACCACGCCCTTCCTGATTAAGATAAACTACAGCGCCCTTACCTTCGCGGTCAATAGTTTCCATTGCCTTATGTAACTGATCACCACATTCGCAGCGCAAAGAACCAAAAATATCTCCTGTGGCGCAAGATGAATGAACACGGACAAGAACGGGTTCGTCCTCCTTCCACTCGCCTTTGATAAGAGCAATATGCTCCAACCCATTAGACTTTTGACGGAAAGGAATAATCTGGAAATCGCCATAGCGAGTAGGGAGATGAGCCTTTTCGCCTTTCTCTACAATTGAATCTTGACGAAGACGATATGCAATAAGGTCTTTTATTGTAATTATCTTGATATCAAACTTCTTTGCAATTTCCATAAGCTGAGGCATACGAGCCATCGTGCCATCATCGTTCATAATTTCGATAAGTGCGGCAGCGGGATACATACCAGAGAGACGAGCAAGGTCAATGGAAGCTTCAGTATGACCGGCACGGCGAAGCACTCCCCTATCCTGTGCATAGAGAGGGTTTATATGACCTGGACGACCGAAATCGGATGGTTTGCTGTTAGGGTCAGCTAGGGCACGTATGGTAGCGGCACGATCGTGAGTCGAAACTCCCGTAGAACAACCTTCCAGTTTATCAACTGTAATAGTAAAAGGAGTTCCGAGGACAGAAGTATTTCTCTGAACCTGATAATCAAGTTCCAGTTCCTTACAACGACTAATAGGGAGTGGAGCACAAAGAACACCACGACCATTTTTAAGCATAAAATTAACCTTCTCAGGTGTTATCTTCTCAGCTGCAATAATGAAATCGCCTTCATTCTCGCGGTCTTCGTCATCGACCACAATAAGGAACTTTCCTTCACGAAAATCGGCAAGAGCCTCTTCAATTGTATTTATCATAGTTAATGTATTAATTTCTAATAATTCTCACAAGTTTATTTTGAGTATTTTTGAAATCTGATTTTAGATAACAATTTAATCTTGACAAAACCAAAAATTCTGCTGAAAAACAATTTATATGCGTCTGTGTTGAACAAAGCGGAATCCTTGGCTGCCTTATAAGTAAGGAAAATTCCGATTGGAAGAAGGACAGCCGAACTTAGCCAAAGTCCAACCCAAACAGGAAGTACCATTTCCTGCGCCATTTTAATTCCTGTAGTATCAACAATATAATAGACTATAAACAGACAAACTGAAATAACAATTGGTGTCCCGAGACCACCTTTACGAATAATAGCACCCAAAGGAGCTCCTATAAAAAAGAAAATCAAGCACGCAAACGAAAGAGTAAACTTGCGATGCCATTCTATCGCATGACGAATATAATAGGAATCAGCATCTGTTATGATTGCTGTTTGATAAGTAGTCTCTGCCAATTCAGTACTAATCGTATTATTAAGCGATGTCGCTATGGATTTCATCATTGGCATAGGTTGTGAAAAAAATAGTGAATCAGCATCCAATTTTCCTTGAATCGTTACCAAATCTGAAGAATCAATTCTGTTATATACACGAGCAATAATACGTTTATTGACAAGAATGTCAGCATAATTACTGCGCAAAGAGTCTTGCACTACACTAATCGAATCAATATCTTCATTCAATCTTGCTACATCTTTTGCCACATGCTGACTTTCAAGAAATTCTTCATCCAGGACATTGAAGTTTGCATCAAAAGCAATAAGCAACTCCCTTCGGCGAAAAGTCTCTCTACGATATGGAACACCATTGGTCTGAAAATTTTGGTCACTACGCATATTCTCAAATGTTTCGCCATTGATAAAAATCAGTTTTATATTCATCTTATCCTCAGTCATACGAACATAAACTGTATCGGCTGTAGTAACACTTGCGTTAATGAATCCTTGAGAAAAATCGTAAACCATCACATCTATAAGTCCTCCTGTATCTTTATCTTTTGAACGGACATAGAATTTCATACCATTAACACCTGAATAAAATTCACCGATAGGAATGCTGACTTCTGGCGACTTCTGACGAATGCTGAAAAGCAAAGCCCACATTCTTGTTTGCGCCACAGGTATTATATAATTTGAAAACAGAAAGGCGAGGATTACTATACCGGCAATAAAACAGGAGAGCGAGCGCATTATGCGAAAAAGTGAAATTCCAGCAGACTTCATTGCAAGAAGTTCCAGTCTTTCGCCCATATTACCAAAAGACATCAGCGAAGCAAGAAGTATTGCAAGAGGTAAAGCCATAGGAAAAAGAGAAAGCATAGCATAGCCGAAAAATTCCAAAATGGCCCAAAACGGAACACCCTTGCCAACTATATCATCAATCTGCAGCCAGAGAAACTGCATTATAAGAATCAACGAACTTATAAAGAAAGTCGCAAAGAAGAGCGTCAAAAAATTCTTCAAGACGTATGCATCAATGCGTTTCATTAATTTCATGGCAAGGCGAAAAAATTTAGTTGTTAAAATTCAAATGACAAAGGAAGCATTGCTGAAACATCTTTAACAAGAATAATATGTTTGTCACCGTACAAAATAATTTCGATAGGACGTTTAAATCGCTTTTCTGATTCAACAAGAACCTGTCGGCATGAACCGCAAGGAGTAATAGGGTTTTCGGTAAAATGACCATCAGTGAATGCGGCTATAGCAATTGCTACAGGTGCTGAATCAGGATATTGAGAATTTGCATAAAACATAGCTGTTCGTTCAGCACAAAGACCAGAGGGATAGGCGGCATTTTCCTGATTGGTGCCTGTAATCACTACATCATTATCCAACAATACTGCAGCACCGACAGAAAAATGAGAATATGGAGAATAAGAGCGATTAGTTGCAATCTTGGCTGCTTCAACTAACCTTTGTTGACTATCACTCAATTCACTGAAAGACAGTGAATAAAATTCACAGGCAATACTATTTTTCTTCATAAAGATTATTTTATTTCGGTATATTTACAAATTGCAAAGATACAAATAAAAAATGAAAGAATCAGCATTTTTGCAAGAATTTTTCCATAAAAAAGAGAGGTTCGCATTTAACAGCGAACCTCTCGGCAAAAACGGCAGCGACCTACTCTTCCACGACGCAGCGCAGTACCATCGGCGCGAGTGGGCTTAACTTCTCTGTTCGGAATGGGAAGAGGTGGAGCCCCACTGCTATAACCACCTGATATAGGGTATTGACATCGAACACAAGAAAGACTTTTTGCTACCCTCCAAGTTCTCACAAGGTCTGTTCTACCTCGTCTCTGTAACTATCGCTCTCTAAAAGAAGCTATCGGGCAATTAGTACGGCTCGGCTGAAACCATTGC
>JAGHVI010000114.1 GCA_018064385.1 Candidatus Minthenecus merdequi | reverse complement strand
AATTCTTTGCAGCTGAGGTCACTACTACAGTAGGGCCCGGGCGCATATAGAAATCGTTGTCCACACTGATGCCGTGCTTGTAGTTGCCTTTCACGGTAAGTTTACCTTTTCCGCTCACGATAACGGCCTTTTCTGAGAAGAAGCATCCCTTGCGGTCTTCATCGGCAGCAGTCTTTCCGGTAAAATAATATGCATCATCCTTGTACTCCGCGCAATCTTCAAGATAGTTTTCCGTGCCGTCAGCAAAGTGCAGGAATAGTCGCTTGCCTGCCTGGTAATTGATTGCCGGTCCTCGCTGGGACTTGAGTGAAACTCCGCTGAGAGTGAGTTTGGTTTTCTTTCCAGCTTCCTTGTCATCCGGGTCGGTGGTGTTGTATATTTTAAGAGAACCGTTATCACTGGACCCTTTCAGGATGATTTCGCATTTCTTAACATCGTCTCCAGAGGGATAGAGCACGACGTGGGCGCCTTCTTTTTTGTATGTGTAGACTTTTTCGGCATTCTTACTCATCTCCACAGTTGCGTCTTCCCCAGCGTATGTAATAGTAACTGCATTCTTGAAAGTGCCGTCGGATTCCGCTTCGGCTTCCCAATAGATGTCGGCATCTGACTTGTCGGTCACGTCAGCATCACTGTCGGTAGAGAGAAGGCCATCATACTCAATTGTACTGAACTCATATGTGCTGCCTTGAGTTCCGGGAGGCATCGGCTGGTCTCCACCCGGACCGCCCGGGTTGAAGGGATCCATTCCATTGGTATTGCACGCGCATACTGACAGCGCGGCAAGAAACAGACAATAAAACTTCTTCATAATCTGCATTCATTTGACCGAGTACAAAGTTAAGCCAATGTTATGCCAATGCAGTCTCGTTTACACATCCGTAAAAGTCATAATAATGTTCTATTTGTTACCTTATTTGGAAAATTAGTATATTTGTCACCTGAAAAATATACAATTTTCATAATGGCGCAACAACCTCAGGAGTTCTCAGCCCAATCCATCAAACAGAATGTAGCATCGCTGCCGGACACATATTATGGCGAAGAATGCAACGTTTCTCTCAAGTCAAGCAGCATTACAATAAATTCCGCTTCCGACGGGGAGCCTCTGCGTTTTGACAATCTTGGCATATCTTTCTGCTGCAGCGGTCACATTTCTTCTGAAATCAACCTCGCACAGCAAACAGTCAGCACAGGTGACTTCGAGCTTATTTTCCCGGGGTCGATATATCGTCTGAAGGAAATCAGCAGGGACTGTAATCTTATAGGAATTGCCATATCTCCATTTCTGTTGGATGGAATTCTGGCTGATGTGGATAAAACATTCTTCAACCGGGTAGGAACGAATATCAGAGTGCGACTTGGAGATAAAGAACAGTTGATGTTCAGACAGATGGCCGAAATTTACCTTCAGGCATTGCAACTTTATGGAGAAAGCTCGAAAATAGCCAGAGAAATGACATCAAGTATTTTGCAATTCGCCTTGCAAGTCTGTTCTCCGAACAGAGTTATAAAGGTTGAATCCAGCAGTCGCGCTGACGAACTATGCGCCAAATTCATTACACTTCTCTCTCTAGCAAAAGGTACGAGACGGACAATCGGCTGGTTTGCCGAAAAGTTGTGCGTCAGCAATCACTACTTGAGCATTGCAGTCAAACAGTCCAGAGGTCAGTCTGTAAAGAGTATGATAGATAATGCGGTCATTATGGAGATAAAGGTACTGTTGCGTCATTCGGACTTATCCGTATCACAGATTGCTGACCGCCTGGAATTCCCCGACAGCAGCTTCATGTGCAAGTTCTTCAAGGCGAAAACCGGCATTACACCGTTGCATTACAGGCGGAAGCAATAGTTCATCCGTCTGTATCAATGATTTTGACGTACTGCGAAGTTTTGTTATCTCAAGTTGTTAATATAC
>JAGHVI010000051.1 GCA_018064385.1 Candidatus Minthenecus merdequi | reverse complement strand
TGCTGAATTGCTACTTGATTTAGTTTGACAAGTCTCTCCGTCTGCGGCATACCATCGTTAATAAACACCGCATTCAAGTTCTCCATGTTTGAAAGGCAAATGAGTTCGTTGATGGTTGCATAGTCGCGGATGTTTCCCTTCTTGTCGGGATTTGCATCGCGCCACTCTTTTGCTGTCATACCGAACATAGCAACATTCAAGACATCAGCTTCCTCTGCATAGATGAGTGACTTGTGATACGCATCAATCTCTTCCGGAACTATATTCTGCTTGATGGCATCAGTATGGATGCGGTAGTTGAGTTTTGATAGTTCACGTTTGACTGACCAACCGATTTGCTTTTGCTCTTCTTCTTTGAGGCGTTGGAATTCCTTGACGAGATACAACTCAAATTCAACCGATACCCAATTGGCAAACTTGAATGCAATATCTCGCTGAGCATAAGTTCCACCATTGCGACCTGTTGTGCATACGATACCGATGGCGTTTGTCTGTTCTATCCATTTGGTAGGACTAAGGGTAAAAGCGTTGCTTCCTGCCTCTTGGAAAAGGGGGTCGAATCCGACCCCTTTAAATTGAGGGTTGTTGAGTTTCTCCCAAAGTCCCATATACTCAATGGTGTTCTTCAGACGCATCCAGTTCTTTACAACGTCTTTGGGTTCTTCCGCATTCTTTTGACGAGCAATATCAGTAATGCAAACATAATCCATTCCATTCTGCTGCATGGTGCGGATTAGCGTATCTTTAACTTGTATATTCGTAACTTTCTTTGCCATAATCAGTTGCTTTTGTAGTTTCTACATACAATATTCGGTGTGCCGTTCTGCTCGTATATTCTCGCTCTATCGTACGCCCCATACAGCACATCAAAGAAGTTATCATCCTCGTTTTTCCCCTTACAATCCGAATTGCTGAGCATGAACTTATAGCCAGCAGCATGTATGCGGTCACAATACTCTTTCAGGCGAATCTGAGCATCATCGTTGAAAGCCTCTTTGGTATAATCGTTGAAACTTGACGTATCGCTCAGAGGACGATATGGAGGGTCGAAATAGAAGAGCGTATTACCGTGAGCATGTTTGAATGTCTCTTCAAAATCGCCCGTCATTATCTCTACTCGTTGCAGTAGTTCGCTATCCTTACGGATGGTTGTTGGGTCGCAAATCTGCGGATTAGTGTATTTGCCGAAAGGTACATTGAAGAAACCTTTCCTATTCACACGATAAAGACCATTGTAGCAGGTGCGATTAAGGAAGAAAAATTTAGTAGTGTTCTCTATCGGGTCAAGATTCTTTTCGTTGTATCGGTCACGAGCAGCAAGAAAAAAATCCTTGCGTGCCTCCTCCGTTTGAAGTAAGTTGTAGGCATCCTGAATGTTCTGAAGGGACGAAATCAGTTCTTCGGGATTATCCCTAACTGTACGGTAGCAGGTTGCCAAATCAGTATTTATGTCATTGATAATTGCATGTTGGATATTTGGATAACGCTGCAACATATAGAAGAGCATTGCTCCACCACCAACAAAAGGCTCAATATAGGTAATGTCCTCCCAATTACCAAAGTCAGCCGGAAGTTGTGCATCCAGTTGTTCAATGAGTTGGCTCTTTCCTCCAACCCACTTGATAAAAGGTTTTGCTTTTGCCATGATTAGTGTTGTGATTATTGGATACAAAAAAAGCCCCCTTTTCGTTTAAGAAAAGAAGGGCGCGGAGAGGATTGTTGGTATCAAGGCCTAGCACAGCCACTTTAGGCAACAACCTTTATATCCACGCCCTCATAAGGCGTGAATATCCAAGAGTTGGCCGACCTAAAGATACGTTGAAGTGCTAGTTCAGATACTCAGTCGAGTCAAGGATGTTCTATACTATAAACTTTATTCTCTAACCGATTCTATATTTTAGAAATTCGTTAATTGCTTGCAAAGATATAATATTATTTTCATTTATCAAAGATGTTTGTCAAACTTCTTGATCTAACAGGATCTAAATCTTGGGGTTGAAGATCTAACAAAATCTAATTTATTTGTCTGTATCAGAGTGATCTGCTAACTTTGCCCTGTCAAATTTCAGAATCACTTCTATGGATTGGATTTCATCTATTGAACTCGGCAAATTCCTGTTTGCCCATCCCGATGTTGAATACGAATGCCGGATGCGTCTGGGCGGTGGCATCGTTTCCACTCATTGGTGGTACTTCGACTCGGAACATCGTTGTTTTCAGCATTCGCGCGACATCTATTATTCGAGTGTCAGCCAGAGTGAGTTTCTGCTTTATTTCAAGGATTGCATGTGGAGGATTGAACAATGAACAACCAACGTATACTTTCAGCACTCCTTGTCGAAGAACTCCGTAAGCAAGGCGCACTCGAAGACGTAATCTGCGAATACGGGATAGAATCGCTTCGGGAATGCACCTATTGCCATCGTCTGATGAACCAAGGATGGATTTACCGTGGTTTTGAGACTTTTTGCTCAGACAAGTGCCTGATGAAAGCACACCCTGAAGAGGTGTTGGAAGAACTGAGACGGAACGCATCAAGCAATCATTCTGATACCTATTGGACAGCATGGGAAGGGTAATTTCTGCTTAACTTATGAAACTTCGGAACTACTTAACTCCTGATACTGTGCAAGTGGGAAACTTGCGAAAGTTGAATAATAAATAAGGTATCCATCATCAACTCTCCCCCTACCCTACAAAAAAAGGCATATCATCACTGACCTGCCTTCTATAACACGATAACTTAACTCTACTCAAAAAGAAAATAATTTGAGAGAGATGAAAAAGGGCATATCATCACTGACTTGCCCCTTCGTTAAACAATATTTTACTTTACAACAAAAATGTTGCAGATGGTTGCCTGAAAGGCATAACTTTGGAAATCAGCCTTTTCAAGCGAAATAATTACATAACGTTGTTTCGTTTGTCACTAATTTGTTGCAAAGGTAAGTATTTATTGGAACGCGGACAAATCTTTTTTTTGGTTTTTTGCAAGTTTTTTTCTTTATGTTTTTTTCCTATTTTTTCTGTCGTTTTCTATTGCCGTGTGGGGAATTTGAAGTATCTTTGCAGCCGTTTTGCGCAAACGAGTCAGTATGCACAACACATTATAAAAAACAGGTTTATTTCACCTTGGCTGTGGAAGAAAACTTACAGCTATTAAACATTTATAAATAAGTAACTGAAAATGATATATTCATTTCCTATCAACGGAATCCGTCACCATGCTTTCAAGGGTAAACTGGAGGAACTCTATGAGATTGCCCTGGGGAAGCGTGTGACGTTGAGCGTGGAGCATGAGAACGTGGTGGAGGCGGATGCCGTGATTTGTTTTCTCGGCTGCAGGCATTTGGGTTATGTGCGTACCGGAAGCGACCACGACTGTGCGCTGAGTGTGCTGATGTCGTCGGGCAAGCGGAGCATTATCGGCAAGGTGACGCGTGTGGACAGGGTAAACCGCGTGGTGTGGGTGGACGTGTGCTACGACAGGAATGTGGTATGTACGCCGCATGCGCGTGAGGGTGTTCTCGACTCCTGGTCGTATGATGGTCCTCTGCTGCCTGAATCGACTGAGGTGACGCTGCTGCACTCGATGATTGACTCGCTCGAACAGTTGGTGGAGTTGCACGAACCGTGTGACGGTGACATGGTGTCGTATATCGATACCATTCACGAGCATTGCTGGAGGGACATCAGCGTGGAACTGCGCAGCCAGATGGAGCGTGTGCTTTCGCTTGCTACTGCCCTGAAGGATGAGGTGGAGGGTTACGGTGATGTTGCCAACCGTCTTCAGTATATTCTCGACTGGATGGGAAGTCCTGAAAACCGCCGCCGACAGGCAGAGTGGATTCTCAATATGGCTGAGAGCAGCAGCATCAGGATTGTGAAGGCTGCCTTGGGCAAGGGTGCGGTGGATGCTGCACGTCTGCTGCCTACGTCGCTGACTGAGATGTTTCTTGCCGACGGTGAGTTGCTGATGGGCAGGATGTGCTACATGCGCATGAACTACTCGGTTATCCGTGGTGCCATGACTCTTCTTACGCTGAACCTTCTGCTGGCGTGTGAGGCACAGGAGATTGACCTCGATGCGGTGAGGAACAGATGGACGGCTGCATGGAACAGGAAGGAGGCGGAATTGGCTGTCGGTGGTGCTGAAGAGGTGGATGCCGATGGTGCCGTGACTCCGGACATGGAACCTGAGGTGCTGTTTTCTCAGGAGGCGATGGTGCTGTGGGAGAAGTTGCAGAAGGTGAATCTCATTGACGGGGATTTCCAACCTAATGTGAGCATGCGCAAGGCGACTGTCATTGCCAGTATTATGGGTGACCGTCTGGGTTTGGCTCCGCTGTGGGAACCGTTCGAAACTCTGTGGAAGGTGAAGAACCTTGCCAACTCGTATTCTCAGGCGCAGTTGGGCAAATATTACAGCGAACTGACAAAGACGGTTCGTAATGCTATTAAATAAACGCAAAAGGCTACGCCTACGCAAACCCTAACGCAAACGCAAAGGCTACGCTTACACAAACGATATCGCAAACGCAAAGGCAAACGCAAACGCAAACGGTAACGCAAACGCAAACCCTAACGCAAAGGCAACGGCAAACGCAACGGTAACGCAAACCCTAACGCAAACGCAAAGGCAAACGCAAAGGGCTACGGCACACCCCTTCGGGTTGTGGGCTAAGGTAGGTTTTTTTTGTCGTTTCTCTATCCCCGCACACCACTACGTTAGGTGTACGGGGTTACTCACCGCTCGCTAAGGCTCGCTGTATCGCCCTCCAGGCGAATGCTATG
>JAGHVI010000150.1 GCA_018064385.1 Candidatus Minthenecus merdequi | reverse complement strand
TGTCAGTCGGTCACAATGCCCGCATTGCTCCCTTCTTTCGCACAGCAATCTGCTAAAAATAAACTTCAAAATCGTCTCAACCTAATTAATAGAACCACCCTGTAAAAAATGGTATGCGGATAGGTGTTTTTGACTCGGGTTATGGAGGGTTGACGATATTGAAAGCCCTACGTAAAGAGTTGTCTGAATACGACTTTTTGTATTTAGGTGATAATGCCCGTGCGCCATACGGAACTCGTTCCTTTGATGTGGTGTATGAATACACTTTGCAGGCAGTGAAATGCCTGATGGAACGAGGGTGTGACCTTATAGTATTGGCATGTAACACCGCATCAGCTAAAGCGTTGCGAAGCATTCAGCAGAACGATTTGCCGATAATCGGCAGCGACAAAAGGGTATTGGGCGTAGTTCGACCAACGGTTGAAGTGATAGACCAATACACAAAAAGCCGCAAGGTTGGTATATTGGCAACGGAAGGAACAGTGGCAAGTCGTTCGTATAGCATTGAGATAGGAAAGCTTGCGCCTGACATAGAGGTTTATGAACAGGCATGTCCGATGTGGGTTCCACTGATTGAAAACAACGAGTGGAGCGATGTCGGGGCAGACTATTTCATAAAAAAATACACCTCGGAGTTGATGATGCGTTGCAGCGACATAGACATAGTCGTTTTAGGGTGTACGCACTACCCAATAATTAAAAAGAAAATTGAGAATGCTCTGCCAAAAGGTGTAAAAGTGTTAGAGCAAGGCGAAATAGTGGCAAAGAGTCTGAAAGATTACCTGATGCGACATAAAAACATAGAAGAACGGTGTAGCAAGAACGGAAAAATAGAATTTCTGACCACAGAGAGTGAAGAGAAATTCAGGAAAGCTGCATTGAATTTCGTGGGTATGGAAATAAATCCAATAAAAATAAATCTATGACATATACATTTGACAAAGTAATACATTGGGTGGTAGTGATAGCCATAATTGTCGGGTCATACTTTTTGCTTGACTCGCTGAAGAGCGTATTGCTGCCTTTCCTTGTGGCATGGATGTTTGCTTATCTGTTGAATCCTATAGTGGTATGGCTAAAAGTCAAGATGAAACTGAAATACCGGGTGGTGCCAGTCATTCTTGTATTTCTGACAATGCTGATTGTTGTTGCAGGGTTAGTGGTGCTGTTGATACCAACGATTCTGGGGGAGATAGAACGGGGTAGAGAATTGTTTATGCGATTCTGGACGAATGAGGAGACGCAGGTATTAGTTGCCCAAACCCAAGAATCGTTGCAGCAATATTTTCAAAAAGACAACATTACACAGATGTTGAACATGCAAACCATTCAGTCAATAGTCGAAAATGTGGTGCCTAACCTACTCAGCTTTTTGACAAAGATATGGAAAGTTATTGCTGCATTGGCAGTAGTCGTAATAACATTCTTGTACCAATTGTTCATAATGCTGGATTATGATAAAATCAACGCAGGTTTCCGCCATGCTGTTCCTATCAAATATCGAATTTTGATTTATGGGATAATGGACGACATAGAGGATGGTATGAATAGCTATTTCAGAGGTCAGTCGCTTGTGGCACTGATAGTTGGTGTGTTGTTTGCTATAGGCTTTGTAATCATAGGGCTGCCAATGGGTATCACTATGGGATTGTTGATTGGAGTATTGAACCTAGTGCCTTACCTTCAAACAGTAGGTTTCATACCCGTGTTTTTCTTGGCGGTACTCCAGTCAGTTGAAACAGGAACACCATTTTGGTTTATAGCATTGGAAATTTTTGCAGTATTTCTTGTGGTTCAGTCAATTCAGGATTTGTTTTTGGTGCCAAAAATTATGGGAAGAGCGATGGGTTTGAAACCAGCGATAATCCTGCTTGCGCTTTCGATATGGGGCTCATTATTGGGTTTTGTAGGTTTGATAATAGCACTGCCTTTAACAACGTTGATAATTTCGTATTATAAGAGGTATGTATTGAAAGAAAACAATTTATTGGAGTGAATATGAAGAAGATAATAAATATTCTGATGGTGTTAACATTGGCGATTGAGGTCAATGCAGTACCAGCCAAGCCAGGAGTTGTAAAAGTGACAATGGCTGACGGCAGTGTTAAAGATGCAAAAATTGTAGGTGATGAGTATTGGCATTGTGTGGCAGATTTGACGGGGAATGTTTTTGCGGTGAATCAAGAAGGTTTGTACGAGATGAGCAGTGTCAAACTGCGTGATATAGATATAAAAGAGAAGATGAAGGCAGCGAGACGGTCGAGACCTGAGACAATGAAGCCGATGAAAGCTGCTTCTTTCAACCGAGGGATAGTTATATTAGTGAGTTTCAGTGATAAGCAGTTCAAAAAATCAAGAGCAGCATTCGATGAGATGTTGAACGAGGAGAGCAGTAATCCAAACAATGAAAGTGGTTCGGTGAGGGATTATTTCAATAACTCTTCTTTCGGAGCATTTGTGCCTCAGTTTGACGTATATGGACCATATACGCTTGACCATAAGTGTCAGTATTATGGGGGCAATTCTGGAGGAAATGGTACGGATCAGCGAGCGTCACAGATGGTTGTAGATGCTGTGGCAGAATATATTAAAGAGAATGGTGAAAATGCATTGCAGCAATATGATTGTAACGGGGATGGATATGTTGATAATGTTTTTATTTATTATGCTGGACACGGCGAGAATGCTGGCGGAGGGGCGAATTGTATATGGCCTCACAGGTCATACATCTACTCTGGTTGGGTCGAAGGAAGAACAACCTATGGTGGAGTTGAGTTGGGTGATTATGCGTGTTCGTGCGAATTGCAGGGTGCAAGTGGTTCGACAATGAGTGGAATTGGACCATTCTGCCACGAGTTTTCGCATGTATTAGGTTTGCCCGATATGTATGATACAGGTTATTCTGGTCATAGAACTTGTTCGAACTGGGATGTGATGGATGCTGGAAACTATTTGAACGGAGAGCATACTCCTCCATCGTATTCGTCCTACGAGCGATTTTATATGGGGTGGTTAACGCCAGAGATATTGAGTGAGCCTGATAATATAAAATTGGATGGTTTGAATGGATCAAATAGTGCTAAAATTATAACAATGAGCGAGAACCATAACCTTAATGGAAGTAATCCAGACCCTGAGGAATTCTACATGTTCGAGGTTAGAGATGGTAAAGGATGGGACAAATATCTGCCTGGTCAAGGTATGTTGATAACCAAAGTCAGGTATGATTATATGAAGTGGGCTTACAATGAGGTGAATAATCATTCAGACGATATGGGTGTGGATATAATCGAGGCAGGAGGAGTACAGGGGTATGCTGCGACAGCCAGCGATGCCTTTCCAGGAACGGATAATGTTACAGAATATACACCTTATAGTGGTCAGCCTATTACTGAGATAACATTCAACAGAGACAATGTAACTTTTAAATACAAAGGAGGCAGGGAAAAGTTCAAGGTTACGTTTGACGGAATGGAGCGTGGCACACCTGCTGTAGATGAGATTTATGAGAGTGTAAAAGACGAAGGGGTGATGTTGCCAAATGTCAACGATGTTGAATATGGTTATGTATTTGAGGGTTGGAGCGAATCGGCAAGTGCTACCGAGGCTGAAGCAGGAGTAGCTGGTCAGATGTATTATCCTGAGATAGATGTGCGTTTGTTTGCTGTTTATAGTCGCAATGGTGTAGTTGTGCCAACAGATACTGGTTGTGTGGTTGAGACTTTTGACAAATGTACGGGGCAATATGATATAGGTGAAAGAATGGATAGATATACAGATATATTGGGGTGGTATGGCGAGAGTGTGAAATGCAGCAGCGGAGCAGTCAAGATGGGTGCAAATGAAGAAAAGGGCTACTTGATTTCACCACGCTTGCATTTGTCAGGGGATATGACGTTGTCGGTGACTTGTAAAGCGTTGATGAATACGACACTGATAGTTACGGCTGAGAATGGCAATTCGGATACCGTGGCAATAGGTACAGAGTATGAGAATTTTATGCTTAAAATTGATGCGGTGCCTATTGATTCGAGGTTGAAATTTTCGAGCGATGCTAACATATTCTTTATTGACGATGTGGAGTTCTGTGGAGCTGCAAAATCGCCAGTAGAGAATGTTGAAGGAGAGAGTCAGTATGCATTGTTGAGACATGAGGGAGTAATGACGATTATTGGACTGAAGGGTGGCGAGCGAATAAGGGTTTTGGATATGTTGGGGAGAGTATTGGTGGATAGGGTGTGTGAGGAAACAGAAGCATCGTTCGAAACTGGACGAGGTCTTTATATGGTTCAGATAATAGAAAATGATAAAATTATAGTTTTGAAATGAAAAAATTATTGTATTTGGCTTTGGCTATAGTTTTGGCATTGGATGTCAATGCTATCCCAGCAAAGCCTGGAAAAATCAGAGTTGCGACAAAAGATGGTTCGACTATTGAAGTTAGGTTAGTAGGAGATGAGTTCCATCATAATCTGGTGACCTTGGATGGTTATATTGTCAAAGAGAAAGTTGAGGAAGGTTATTATGAAGTGACTAATCAACGATTTGACGCAAAAGCAGCAGAGAATAGGCGAATGGCGGTAAAGTCGGGCAAATCTGTTGGCGTTAACCCGAAGAGTATGACAGGGACAAGTACATATACGAAAGGGTTGGTTATTTTGGTAGGGTTCAGCGATTATGCGTTTACCGAGTCGAACAGTGGGTTCACTAATCTTTTGAACGAGGAGGGTTATAATTATAGTGGAGCAACGGGGAGTGTGAAAGATTATTTTTACGATATGTCGTATGGTCAATACGACCCTACGTTTGACGTTTATGGACCATATACATTGGATAAGAATATGAGTTATTATGGTAGTAACTCGGGATATTATGGTGATGATGCGCATGCTGACCAGATGGTTGTTGATGCAGTGGCAAAGCTGGTAGAGGCTGAGGGTGAAAATGTGTTGGCTCAATATGACTGTGACAACGATGGATATGTTGACAATGTGTTTGTATATTATGCAGGTTATGCAGAGAGTTCGGGAGCACCTTCATACACTATATGGCCTCATCGTTATTGGGTGATGGACGGATGGGTTACAGGTCGGACCAGTTATGGAGGAAAGAAAATTTATGATTATGCATGTTCGAGCGAGTATGATGGAACGTATGGTCAGAAGAGGACAGGCATTGGTGCTTTTTGTCATGAGTTTTCACATGTGTTGGGGTTGCCAGACCTTTATGTCACATCGAGTTCGTATTACAGTACACCAGCCACTCCTGAGGATTGGGATATAATGGATGCAGGATGTTACAATAACAATGAGAACACGCCTCCTGCTTATTCGGCAGAGGAGAGATTTTATGTCGGGTGGTTGACACCGACGGTGCTCAACGAGTCGGGAAGTTATTCGTTGCCGAATCTGAATGATACAGCAAAAGCATTTCTGATTTCGCAGACAGGAACGCATAATCTGAATGGGCAAAATCCCAATCCGAAGATTTATTATCTGTTTGAGAACAGACAGAAAAAGGGTTGGGATAGGTATGTGCCAGGGCATGGAATGTTGGTATGGAAAATTCAGTATTCTGCCAGCAAGTGGGAGATGAACACAGTAAATAATTCTGCAAATAGTATGGGGTGTACGATTGTATCGGCAAAAGATCCGAATAATTTTGTGAATCGTTCTGCAAGTGGTGCGGATCCTTTTCCAGGGACAAGGGGTGTGACCAGTTATTCGCCATATAGTGATTATCAGTTGAGTGGAATTAGTGAGGCAGACAATAGAATATCGTTTACTCTTGGGACATTATCGGGTGTAGAAGGAGCGGAGATGGCGGAGGAGATTGTGATGTTCTCGGTAGATGGGGTGAACTATACGGTTGACAATTTGCCTGAAGGGGCACTGTTGAGGTGTTATGATGTATTAGGAAGGATGATGTGGAGTGCTGATAATGTTGGTACGACTTACACATTCAGCAACAGGAGTGGAATGTTTGTTTTGCAGATTTCGGTGAATGGAAGAGTTTGTGTTTTGAAAAATTGATAAATGTAGAAGTATATGAAAAAGTTATTACTGATAGTTGTATTGTCGGCAGTGATTTTGGCGAATGCAATGGCAGTTCCAGCATATAATGGCATTATAAAAAAGGTGTTGCCAGACGGAAGTACTATTGAATTGACGCTACATGGAGACGAGTATTTTAGTTATTATACAACGGTGGATGGTTATTTAGTGAAGCAGATGGACGATGGTTACTATCAGTATGCAACGATGAAGGGAGGGATAATAGAGCCAAACGGAGTTCGGTGTAGGAATGCTGTGGATAGGAGTGCTGAGGATGTTGAAATGCTTGAGCGACAGGGAGTGTTCAGAATGTCGGCGGCAGATTTCGGCAGAATCAGGAACAGAAGTGTTAAGATGCGTAAGAAGTCGGAGGAACAGCGAGTAAGTCGTGGTACAAGCGGTCAGGAGTTTGAGAAGAACTTGGTTCTTTTGGTGAATTTTGCTGATAGGAGTTTTACTCGTACGAATGCAGAGTTTGCAAACCAATTCAATCAGACGGGATATTCTGTCGATGGAGCCACAGGGTCGGTGAAGGAGTATTTTGCAGATAACTCGTATGGTCAGTTTTCGCCTGAGTTTGATGTATATGGACCTGTGACGTTGGACAATAATATGGCATATTATGGGGCAAATGATTATAACGGTGATGATGTGAGACCAGCGCAGATGGTGTTGGATGCAGTGAGAAAATTACATCAGAATCAGACAATCAACTGGGCGGATTATGATTGTGACAATGATGGATATATTGATAATATGATTGTATATTATGCTGGTTATGGGGAGAATATGGGTGCAGATGATGATTGCGTTTGGCCACATCAGTGGTATGTGGCTTCGTATAGTACAGACATTCAGAGTGATGCAGACCGTACGTTTGGAGGCAAGATTCTGGCTAAGTATATATGTATGAACGAATTGTATGGAACTTCGGGAGCGCAAATGTGCGGTATTGGAACGTTTTGTCACGAGTTTTCGCATGCGTTGGGGCTTATGGACTTATATGTTACAGACTATTCGTCGAATCATAAGACAGTTGGGTATTGGGATTTGATGTGCAGTGGTTCGTATAACAATAGAGAGCGTACGCCAGCTGGGTATTCGATGTTTGAGCGGTTTTATGTAGGCTGGAGTGAGCCGACGTTGCTGAATGCGCCGGCAACGATTGAGATGCAATCGACAATGGACGGAAATGAGTCGTATATTGTGACAAGGACGGGAGGTTTTGATTATGACCCTATATCGCCGACACCAAATGAGTATTATATATTTGAGAACCGACAAAAGAAGAGATGGGATGCGTATCTGCCAGGTAATGGAATGTTAGTAGAGAAAATAACGTGGGATTATTATGCGTGGGCAAGTAATGTGGGGAATAATGACCCTGACAATATGGTGGTGGATATTATAGAGGCGGGACATAGCACAAACCCAGATGGTTCAGCGAGTGATCCTTTTCCTGGGTCAAATTATGTGACTCAGTTTTCGCCATACAGTCAATATCCTCTGACAGATATAGGAGAGACGAATGGTGTTATATCATTTGATTTTATGGGAGGAGCAGCGGTTGGTCCATTCACAGTATATTTCAATGCAGGCGAGAATGGGGTGTCAGATACAGCAAAGTTGACACAGGGCGAGCGGAGCAGTGTGATTGTTTTGCCAGGAGCCACATCGAGTGAGGGGTTGGAGTTTGCAGGATGGAGTTATGAGATTGAAGCTGAGCAGGTGGATGCTGGTGTTGAGGGTGAAGGTTTCGTTCCGCAAGGTGATGTGTTGTTGAATGCAGTGTATAAAGAAAATGGAATGGTAGTGCCAAACAGTTGGGAAGGATGTTTTGCGGAGAGGTTTTCTAAATTAGGTAATGATGAGTCGGATGTAACCAATAGTATTGACCGATATGCAGACAATAAGGGTTGGACGGGTAGTCGGTTGATGAATAAGCGAGGAATTTTGCAGATTGGAAGTGAGGGAGAAAAGGGGAGCATTGTGACACCTGCGTTGGGGTTGATGGGTGATTTGGATGTGACGGTTGTGGTTCGACAAGAGGCGATGTCGTATATTGGGGTTGTGTCAGAGGACGAGATGGCGGCTGATTATGCTTTGGTTGATGGTATGGGTGTGGCATATCTGCATTTGAAGAATGTTACGCCTAACAGCAAGCTTGTTATCAGTTCGGATCTTGACGTATTCAGTATGACGGATATATTTGTATGTGGTGACGCAATTCCGGAAGCTGAGGAGGAAGTCTCGGAGTCGAGAGGGGCAGTGTTGGTTAGATCGAGTGTACGAGGAGGTTTGGCGAGAGTGGAGCGTTTGGATTCAGGGGCGAGAGTGAGAGTTGTTGACGCATTGGGCAGGGTGCTGTTGGAGGATACGGTTGAGGGAGATGTCTATGAGTTTGTTGCACCAGAATGTTTTTATATGGTAGAAGTTGTAAACAATAATAACAGGGAGGTATTGAAATGAAAACATTAGTTATTGTATTAGCATTTAGTTTTGTTTTTGCAGGAATGAGTGCGCAAAGTGATGGTCCAGGGAGGAGACCAAATCGTGTTCCTGCAGTTCCGTATCCTGTTGAGTGGATTCAGCCAATGGGAGACACAATTATGATTAGAATAGTTGGCGATGAGCATTGGAGTTGCAGAACAACGGAAGATGGTTTTGTGTTGGTTGAGAATAAGAAAGGGGCATTGTGCTATGCGAAATTGAACTGCAAGGGGGAGTATCGTGCGACTTGTATTGTTGCACATAAGTTAAGAACAAAGCGAGAATTGAGATATATAGAGAAAATGAAAAAGAATGATAAATTGTGGAGGAGACCGTTATGAGTAGTAAGTCCTTCGACAGGCTCAGGGTAAATTTTGTAGGGCATTTGTGAATGTAGTACTTTATGTTTAGGGGTGTTTTGGGTGTTATTAGAATGGTTGATGGTGTTGCACACAATGGGTGGGCAGGGTTGGTTGTTGTAGTTGTTGCGTTGGGGTTTTTGTATGCTTTTGGAACGACAGGAGGTGGTTATGTGAGGAGGTTGATGGCGTTTGGTCGGCAGCGTAAGAGGATTGGAGGGTGTGCGGATGGGGTATTGGATTGGCGGGCGAACGTGATGCTTGGGGTTGCGGTGGTGTTGAGTGTGGGTTTTTGTGTTTTTGTTTGTATGGTTAGATGTGAGTTTGTAGTTTTTGGTTTTTTGGAGTTTGTTGTTTCGTTGATGGTGGTAGTGGCGTTTTTTGCTTTGAAGTTCTGGACGGCAAAGGTTGTAGGTGCTATTTTTCGATTAGAAATTGATGTGGCGGTGATGAAGGTTTTGGCTGTATATGTTTTCTTTGGTTTTTTTGCTTTTGTACTATCTATAGCTGTTTTGTTAGGCATTAGTGTGCAACTTATGTGTATATTATTTGTTATCACACTCTTATGTCGTGTTATAGCAGAATTTATTGCACTTGTGAAAAACTTTTTTGTAAAAACCAGTTCTTTATTCTATATTTTTTTGTACCTTTGTGCCGCGGAAATTCTGCCTTTGTTGGTGGCTTTTCGCTTAGTAAACACGATGTTTAATTAATGCGCATACTACATTGAAAGTTAAGAAGATACTAGTCTCGCAACCTAAGCCTGTTGCTGGTGATTCTCCTTTTTGTCTGTTGGAAGAAAAGTACAGTGTCAAGGTAATTTTTCGACCTTTTATCAAGACAGAAATGGTTTCAGAGAAAGAGTTTCGTGCTCAAAAAGTCAATATTCCAGATTATACTGCTATTTGTTTTACCTCTACCAAATGCATCGAATACTTTTTTCAGATGGCAAAAGATATTAGGGTGAACATCAGTGACGAGATGAAATATTTCTGCAGTTCCGAGACCATTGCCAACTATCTGCAGAAATTCATCAATTTTCGGAAACGGAAAGTCTTCTTTGGTGCCACAGGAACCATTCAAGATATGATGGCAGTCGTAACAAAGCATTCGAGCGAGAAATATCTGGTCGTCAGACCTGAGTCCAACAACGAAGAGATTATCTCGGAGTTCGACAAATCAGGGGTTGACTACAAACTGGCAATAATGTGCCGTACGGTCAGCAACGACTTTGGACCTGACGAACCATTTGATTATGATATGTTGCTTTTCTTTTCGCCACACGGAGTTGAGGCACTGAAGCGTAATTTTCCCGACTGGGTGCAAGGAGAGCGTGTCATAGGTTGTACAGGTAAGTTGACAGCTCAAGCGATAAAAGATGCAGGATTACGGTTAGACATCGAAGCACCGAGCGAAAAATTCCCATCGTTGCCGCAGGCTGTATTTGATTTCATCAAAGAAAACCATAAAAGGAAATAAGGGTGGTTAATAGAACCACCCATAACATTATCCCCCTTGCTCAGTGAGGGGGCTTTTTGTATAATGAATAATGGACAACGGTTTTGACAAGAGCAAACATCTTTGCTTAGAAAAAGACGTAGCATTGCTTTACGAACGTGGAAAGAAAGTGACCTGTTTCCCATTCAGGGCTGTTTACCGTTTGCGAGAGGAAGGTTATGGCGTGAAGGTGATGTTTGTGGTGCGAAAAAAAGATTTTCATCATGCTGTTGACCGTAATCGTTGGAAAAGAATGATGCGTGAGGCATATAGAACCAAACAAGGCTTGCTTGAAGGTTTGAATTTGGACATTGCTGTCTTGGTCATTGTTTCGAAAATGATGGATAGCAGACGTGTGGCTGAGAAAATGGAAGAGTTGTTGAGAACAATATCCAATAGGACTTGTTTATGTTAAAGAAACTTTTGATATTTCCAATACGCTTCTACCAATTGTGCAT
>JAGHVI010000156.1 GCA_018064385.1 Candidatus Minthenecus merdequi | reverse complement strand
GACACCTTCTTTGAAATCTGAGAGCAACTTATACATTGAGTCACATTTGTCACGGACAATGTATGTTTTTTCCAACCAAGGTCCTGTTTTGGTTGGGTTTTGCTCGTTCATATATTCCATAGTTCCTATCAGACTTCTGACACGATTTTCGGTTGTAGTTATTGTGTCAACAAGACTGCTATTCACCATTTTGTAACCATTGATGATTTCGGCTGCGACATTCAGAGCCAACATAGCAGTCAGCACCAAATACATCATACCAATCATCTTTTGTCTCGGGGTTTCCGGACAGTTTTTTGCTCCACTCATTTTCCTTCAGTTTATCTGTTATAAAACTTAGAGGTTGTTTATGCTATCCTTATGCTTTGATAGCGTTGAGCATATTACCATAAACGTTGTTAAGATCTGCAATGTTCTTTGCTAACTGGTCAGTTACCTGACGATAAGCATCCATATTGCTTGCAGCTCCGCGAACAACTTCATGAAGACGTTTGAGGTCATCGTTCATGTTCTCAATTGAATCAGCCTGCGACTTGACCCCCTTCAACTGAAGTTCGTATGCAGTATTGATTGAGCTAAGGCTCTTGCTGAGGTTAGAAGCGCTATCTGCAAAAGAACGTGTCTGGTCTTTAGCCTCAGACATATTGTCAGCGATGCCTTTGTAAGAATCGAGCAATGAATTTGTTGCTTTGTCAAGGTTGCCCTGTTTCTCTGCAAAACTTGCAGCAGCTTCGGATGCTTTTTGAAGATTAGAAGCATAAGAGTCAGTGAGACCAGCAACTTTGCTGATGTTAGCAAGTTGAGCAGCTGTCTCGTTCATATTTTTAATGCTCTGTGTGAGTTTTTTCGCTTCTTCGTCAGAGATTGTACCTGTTGCGGTAAGAGCGTCAATAGCATTATTGCTGAAATTGCCACCCTGACCACCAGCCATCATCGGCATACTACCCATTGGTGCTCCTCCACCTATGTTACCGCTGATGTTGAGAGGATTGGCTTCTTTGTCAGTTAATGATGGAAATACGTGATCCCAGTGATATTCTGGCATTGGTTTATCTGCGACACCGATTGCAAAAAGCAGAGCCTCGGTAAACATACCGACCATAAGTACCTGAGATGCACCTGGCCAGTGAAGAATCTTAAACAATGCACCGATAATAACGATTGATGCACCAATTGAATAAACTACACCTACTGCGCGTTTTGTACTTGGTTTTCCCCACCAGGCATCGAAGCCTGATTCTTTGACTTGTGGTTGTCCTTGTTGAGTTGACATAACTTCTTTTTCTTAATTTGTTAATTGTATGTTATTTATTTTAATCTCCAATGAATGACCTTACACAGCGGAATCCGAGCGAAGGGCGGCATTTTGTCTGATATTCAAAGTCACGAACGCCGCACTGCAGATAAGCACCTACGTCTTTCCACGAACCACCTTTGATTACTTTTCTCTTCATAATCTTTGGGGAATCGTCTTTAGCGTCATATTGGTAACTTGGGTTCATATCGAGACGGAAAGTGTGCAGAGATGGGTCGTAAGTATCTGAAGTCCATTCAGCGACATTGCCTGCCATATCATACAAGCCATAATCGTTAGGGTCGAAAGAACCAACTTGTGCAGTTTTCAGATAACCGTCCTCAGTGTAATTACCTCGCATAGGTTTGAAATTAGCCATAAAGCAACCTTTGCTGTCGCGTACGTAAGGACCACCCCAAGGGTATTGAGCGTTGTGACGGCCTCCGCGTGCAGCATACTCCCATTCACCTTCGGTTGGGAGTCTGTACTCCATAGCCCTTGGTAGAGAGCCAATGCTCTTGTACAGATGGGTACGCCAATGGCAGAATGCTGAAGCTTGTTCCCAAGTAATACCTACTACAGGGAATTGGCCATAACTAGGATGAGCAAAATAGTTAAGCATTTCAGGTTCGTTGTAACTAAAAGTAAACTCAGTCATCCAGCACATAGTGTCAGGGTAAATATTGATAATTTTGCGAGAAATCAGGTCACCGCGTCTGCGTAAAGGCTTAGTGATAACGGTATCAACGATTTTGCCATCGCGATAAAAGGCGCTATCTATCTTGATTTTTGCGTTCTCTTCATAACTTGCAGATTTAGCGTTGAACGAGTTGCCAGGTTTAGCACCCTCAACATAGTTGACCCACTTGTAATTGTAGTTCATTATGTGAGCGTTGAGCTGTTTATTCTCAGTCTTGTCAGCAGACTGGAAGTAAACCTTGTTGACAGCCAGATACGCTGCATTATCCTCCTCTTCGCCTTCGTAAGTCCATTTAGCGTTCCAAGGAATTTTGACTTTCCAATTCAGGACTGTATCGGGTTCAGCAGACTCGTTGTATGGGTCGTATTGCAATTTGAAATATTTAGCTTCTTCAGGTTCGCGACCAAGGACATTAACTTCCATACGAGCGAGTTCGAGACGGACAATGGAGTCGCGTACCCAATATACAAACTGGCGATATTCACCATTTGTAATCTCGGTGATATCCATCCAAAAAGCTTCAACAGATTTGGTCTGCTGCGCAGGTTGAGAAGCCCACGACACGGACTCGTCTTGAGGTCCCATGTTGAAAGAACCGCGAGGGATGTGAACCATACCATAAGGTGTAATCTCTGGTTTGTAACTCTCGTAAATACCATAGAGTTGACCCTTAGGCTTAGAACAGCTTACAATCGTAAGAACGACCAATGCTGTAATTGCGAAAATTGCAAATTTTCTGTTCATTTTATAATAATCTAATGCTTTTGTGCTTATTTGTAGTTTTTTTCTTGTATATGTTAAAGTCGTAAGAAACATACAACTCGTGCGATCCGTGTGAAGCTCTTATGATGTTGGATGCAGGCAAATCGTAGCAATATCCGATTTCAAGGCCGTTTATTACTTCAGCTCCGAAAATCAATGAAACTGCATTTTGGACGCTATAAGAGAGACCACCCCAAAACTTTTCGTTATAGTCCAGTATCAAGCTCATATAAGCCTGCCACGAAACGAAGTCAGTATAAACTAGCACAGACGGTTTAAGTTGGTATCTTTTATCTTTCAGTCTGAAATTATAGCCTCCCTGGAAAGCCATAGTCTGGCTTATTTTGTAGTGGTATTTTTCGCCTAAGATAATGTTTGCTCCTGGCAGGTGCATAGCAGAGACACCTGCATACCAATCGGCATTTGAGAAGAACGCCCCAACTCCGCAGTCAAAGCCTACGCCAGACTGTTTGCCAGTAGGGACAGCCGGGTCGCCATCGGTGTGATATTCACTTTCGACCATGTGAACGCTGTCGCCATAACATATCAAGTTAATTACTCCAATGTTCGCTCCTACACTCAAGATTCCGTATTCAAACCTATATTTGTAGTTATATTGAGCATTAATCTGCTGGTTTGCGAAAATGCCGTAAATGTCGTTAACGAACTCGAGACCTGCAGCATGCTGTGTTTTTTTTATTTCGAAAGGCAACCCCATTGTGAAAAGTGTTGTCTTTGGTGCGTTTTTTATGCCAATCCATTGAAGTCTCTGAGCGAGCAGTAATTTCATCATTCCATTATCAGCCACTGCTGCTGGATTGTAGAAATGCTTCAACTGCATATGTTGACTATACAACCCGTCTGTTTGTGCTACTATTTCAAGTGCTACAAATAGTAAAGCAACCGATATCGCAATTTTCCGACTCACCTATTTACTAAACGCTAGTATCTTCTTTTTATTGTGTTCAATATTCTTCGGGGTTAAAGAAAAAGTCTTCCTCGGTCGGATAATCAGGCCAAATGTCTTCCATACATTCGTATAATTCGCCTTCTTCTTCAAGTTCCTGCAGGTTTTCTATAACTTCCATAGGTGCACCTGAACGCATGGCATAATCAATCAACTCATCTTTAGTCGCAGGCCAAGGTGCGTCTTCCAATTTTGATGCCAATTCTAATGTCCAATACATAGCAATCCTTCCGTGATTTAAGGTCACACTATTTCGAGCCACAAAGTTACAAAAAAGAAACTATATGGGAACTATATTTTCCAAAAAAAATCGCATTTGCCTTCATTTTTTGTATATAACCTTGCTAATACGAATAGAAAGTCAGACAATCTATTTATGTAAATCAGCACCTCGTTGTCTATCTTAACTTCTTGATTCAGTGTGATTAATTCTCTTTCGGCGCGCCTTGCTATAGCTCTGCAACAATGGCATATTGCGGATAATTCATCCTCTCCGTAAATAATAAAATTAGTTAAAGGAGGTAGATTATTCTGAATAATATCTATGTTTTGTTCTAAAAATTCGGTCTTAGAATGGCTAATTTTTGCGTAATTGCCCAATTCAGTTTTGCTTGTATCCGTAGCGAGATTGGCTCCAACTGCAAAAAGTGTGTTTTGTATGTCCAATAACAGCTCTTTCACTTCGCTTATTTTTGTTTTTGCGCGAAGCAAACCCAAAAAAGAGTTTAGTTCGTCAATAGTTCCATAAGCGTTAATGCGGTTGTCGTTTTTGTTAACTCTGGTTCCACCAATGAGCGAAGTGCTACCGTGGTCGCCTGTCTTTGTGTATATTTTCATGTTCAGTACTTTATTATGTAATGTTGTCTTTTCATATCTTTCTTGAACCATATCAAACCTATCCAAAACAAATCAATGCTGAGAGTTACATTATTTGATTTCAGGATATTGTTCCATCTTTGCTCAGTTTGTCTATCTGAGTGTATATTGTCGAAGATGAAAATGCTTTCATCTTGAGCTTTAGTTTTGCACAGGTCAAAAATTGAGTCAATATCGATGATACCGCAACTTCTTCTGACATACAGCATATCAAGGCATTTTATCTCATCAAGAACTTTTTGCAGTTCAGATTCTTTTCTTTGTTGGACATTCAAGAAATTGCAGTGTTTGAAAACATCGGTATTTTTATTGTTACTTATGCTATATACAGTAGATTGAGTGTTGTTGGAAGCGAGGTACATAGTAGATATTCCATTGCTTCTTCCAATCTCCATTATTGTTTTTGAGTTATTGGTAGCACAAAGACGTTGCAATAACTGAGTGTATTTAGACCTATCAGAGGGGTTTTCCTCATTTTCTGCAAGAAGTTTTTTTCTTAATTCTTCGATTCTCTGAAAGCTATAGTAGGGCCATTTTTCAAAAAGCACATTGCTGACAAGTCTATAAGTATAAGGCGAGTGAATGTGATGACCTCTGCGATAATGAGCTTTCAGTTCGTAAGACAGCCATGCTTTTATTTTGAAAAAAATCTCCATTTTTTATTTTTGCAGGTCGTTCAATTTACGATAGTAACCATTCAATTGCATCAGTTCATCGTGTTTGCCGCATTCGACTATTCTTCCTTCGTGAATGACGCAAATTTTATCAGCAGCTTTGATGGTAGATAGCCTGTGAGCTATGACAATTGATGTTCTGTTTTTCATCAGTTTGTCGATGGCATTCTGTACAAGTCTCTCTGATTCTGTATCGAGAGCAGAAGTTGCTTCGTCAAGAATCAGAATCGGAGGGTTTTTCAGCAGAGCTCTTGCTATAGAAATACGTTGACGTTGACCTCCTGATAATTTTGTACCTCTATCGCCAATGTTTGTGTCATAACCTGCTTCGCTGGCAATTATGAAATCGTGAGCATTTGCAATTTTTGCAACTCTTTCGACATCATCTTTTGTTGCATTCTCTGAGCCAAAAGTTATATTATTATATATTGTGTCGTTGAACAGGATAGCCTCTTGGTTAACGTTGCCCATAATGTCACGAAGGTCGGTCGTTGTAAAACTTCTTATATCCACACCATCGATACAGATATTTCCTTTCTGGCAGTCATAAAATCGAGGGATAAGATCAACGAGAGTGGATTTACCACCACCAGACTGACCGACAAGTGCAACTGTTTCTCCTTTTTTGATAGTAAGATTTATGTCTTTGAGAATCCACTCTTCATTGTACTTGAACCAAACGTTATTCAGGGTGATACTGTCAGAAAATTCTTTCATTCTGACTGGATTTTCCGGTTGTTTGATATTGCTCTTAGTTTTGAGTATAAAATCGATACGCTCCAAAGAAGCCATACCTTTCTGAACACTATACCCTGTTTTAGACAACTCTTTGAAAGGTTGGATAATGCTGTAGAAAATAACCAAATAATATATGAAAACAGGAGCAGATAGAGTGTTGTCGCCATCCAAAATCAGCATACCGCCATACCAAAGGAGAACAGCAATAACCGTAGTGCCAAGAAATTCGCTGACAGGGTGGGCAAGGATGTATTTAGTATTCATTTTAATTAGAGTATCGCGGAGGGTCTCATTGGTTTTGCTGAAGCGTTTAGCCTGGTGATTTTCGGCATTGAAGGCTTTAACTATGCGCAGGCCGGAAAGGGTCTCCTCGATAAGGGATAGCATTTCTCCGTTCAGTTGCTGACCGCGCATAGACTTTTTCTTAAGAGATTTGCCTATCTTACCAATCAGGATTCCACTGCCAGGGAGGAGTATAAGGACAAAAAGAGTAAGTCGCCAACTCATAGTGAAAAGCACCGTTATGTAAACAATAATCATAATGGGGTTTTTGAAAAGAGCTTCCAAAGAACTAACTATTGAGGTTTCAACCTCAACGACATCATTAGTCATACGGGTCATCAGGTCACCTTTTCTTTCGTTAGAGAAATAACCTATAGGGAGGCTGAGAATCTTATCGTAAAGGTCTTTGCGCAAATCGCGGAGTACACCAGTTTCGATTGGAATAAGAGATGCTCGTGATAGAAAAGTGGCCATAGTTTTAAGGAATGTCAAAACTATAAGATAAATACCGAGCAACAATAATGCTGTTGAAGCGCCATTATTGTCGATAATACCTTCGATGTAAGCGTAAGCATTGTTGACAACATAATCCTTGAAATTGTCGAAATTTTCCCATCCCTGCCATGCCATTGGGGTATGTCTTTCGGTGGTTAATCCGAAGAGAATCTGTAGAATAGGAATAATAGAGGCAAATGAGAATAAATTAAAGATTGTAGAGATTATGTTCAAGAACACATTCGCTACGGCATACCATTTGTATTTTGGTATGAATCTTTTGATTATGATGATTAAGTTTTTCATATCAGTTCAAGTCTCATTTCGATTTGTAATTGTTTGAGAACTGGGCTTTTCTCCAGAATTTTTTGCAGTTTTTCCTCTTGAGACATAATGTGCAGGTCTTTCAATTCTTCGTTGTTACCGACCTGATAATTGATAGTAATGTCTTTTAAGTCAAATGCGTTGCCAATCAATTGTTTCAGTTGAGGGTCATATTTTTTGACTAACGACAATTGTACGTCATTGACCAAGATAACGCTGATGCAACGTTCTCCTGTAATCTGGGGAGGGTAGTTGAGCAAAGAATTTCGTGTAAAATCGTCTTCCTTAAGGGTATTGGCAAAACCTTTCCATACGTTCCAAAGTTTGTCCTGTTGCAGCACTTTAGGTTTATCGTTGTTACTTTCAGAGATAGACGGTTGCTGTGGGGGTTCGGGGGATTGTGGGGTGTTATTGAGGCACTTTAAATTACCGAATATGTTAGGGGCTCTTCTGTTAGTTACTACTTGAGGGGTGGAAGGTGTCTCGATTTTGGAATTTTGGATAGGTTTTGGTATTACTGCTGTTGCGTGTTGATTGATTGCAGACGTCGGAGTTGGTGCAACAGCAGATTTTGCCACGAGAGGCAACTCCGACTCAGCTTTTTTTGAGACTTCCTCCGCTCCTATGTTGGCAAGTCTTATGAGAGCAGCTTCGACGTGAAGCCTCTTATTGCGAGAGACTTTATAATTGATGTCACAATCTGTTGCCAACTCAATAGCCCTATAGAGCCATTTGGTTTCGATAGAGGCAGCTTGTGCTTTATACTTTTCGATGGCATTTTCTCCAACTTCCAATAGGGTTAATGTCACTGCGTCTTTGCTGACAAGAACATCACGAAAATGCGAGGCAAGTCCCGTGATGAAATGTTGTCCATCGAAGCCTTTGTTCAGTATTGTGTCAAACAACATAAAGGCATCGCAGACATTGTGATTTCTGAGAGAGTCAGTAATTTTGAAATAATAGTCATAATCCAGAACATTCAGACTCTTGATAGCCTCTTGGTAAGTAATTTTAGTACCGCAGAAACTTGTCACTTGGTCGAAAATAGAGAGGGCATCGCGCATTGCTCCATCTGACTTTTGAGCGATTACATTCAAAGCCTCATCATCAATTTCGACGCCTTCGTTTTTTGCAACGTTTCGCAAGTGGTTAACAGCATCGTTAATGTGGATTCTGTTGAAATCGTAAATCTGACACCTTGACAAAATGGTGGGTAAAATTTTGTGTTTTTCAGTCGTTGCAAGTATGAAAATGGCGTGAGCGGGTGGTTCCTCAAGAGTTTTGAGAAAAGCATTGAATGCGGATGTTGACAACATGTGCACCTCATCGACAATATATACACTATATCTGCCGATTTGAGGCAACATCATCACGTTATCAATTAATTCTCGAATGTCATCGACAGAATTGTTAGACGCTGCGTCAAGTTCGTGTATATTGAACGATTCACCATTGTTGAACGACCTGCATGATTCGCATTGGTCGCAAGCTTCTCCGTTATCTAACCGATGTTCGCAATTGATGGTCTTTGCAAAAATTCTGGCACAAGTAGTTTTGCCGACGCCACGTGGACCGCAAAACAAGTAAGCGTGAGCCAGATGGTTACCTGCAATTGCATTCTTCAGAGTTTTGACCAGAGCCTCCTGACCAATGACGGTGTCGAATGTCTGAGGCCTGTATTTTCT
>JAGHVI010000159.1 GCA_018064385.1 Candidatus Minthenecus merdequi | reverse complement strand
GCAATCTGCTAAAAATAAACTTCAAAATCGTCTCAACCTAATTAATAGAACCACCCTATAAATGTTTGATAAT
Organism: Candidatus Minthenecus merdequi; assembly: GCA_018064385.1. Lineage (GTDB taxonomy): Bacteria > Bacteroidota > Bacteroidia > Bacteroidales > Paludibacteraceae > Aphodosoma > Aphodosoma merdequi. The sequence goes on along the minus strand of JAGHVI010000159.1, from coordinate 4,481 downwards.
CATATTCACTGTCCGTATGGAGTAGGTTATGCAAAGGTAAGGAGTTTTTTTGATATATGCAAGAGTTTTTGAAAAAAATTTAATGGATTATTTTAGGGGGAGGGTGTCCGAAAAGTCGGTACAGGTTGAATATAGTGCTTTTGCCCCTTTCGGGGCGTGTTTGTTGATTGTTGATACCCAAGGCGTTGCCTTGGGCTATGGGCAGGTTGCCCCTTTCGGGGCTTGTTGGTTGATTAATGAAAACCTCAAAATGAATTTTCGGAGAAAGTTGTACCTCCTGTATCCGAAAAGTTTAATATCGTCAAAAAGAAGAAAGAAAATCAGATGCGTTTGGTTGCTATGCTGATGGCATTCATTGGGCAGACGAGCCGACATAGGTGGCAGCCTACGCATTTCTTTCCAGTCAGTTTAGGTCGGCGGGTTTTGGCATCAAATTCGATAGCTTGATGTCCGCCATCCAGACACGACAGGTAGCATCTTCCGCAGCCGATACATTTGCTGACATCAAATTTAGGGAGAAGAATTGTGTCTCGCTCAATCTGGTCGTGTTCGACGACACTTTTTGTAGCGGCACCGATTATCTCGCGAACTGAATGGATATTCATCTGTTTCAAATAATCCTTCAAACCATCAATAAGGTCATCTATGATGCGATAGCCGTATTGCATAACGGCAGTGGTAATCTGTATGCTTCCTGCTCCAAGCGATATGAACTCGACTGCATCTTCCCATGTCTGGATACCACCCATGCCGCTGATGTGCATACCCTGCAGTTCCTTGCTGTGCCCGAGGTCGGATATAAAACGCAGTGCTATAGGCTTTACGGCTGCACCAGAATAACCTCCAACGATTGATTTGCCGTGGACGTCTGGTTGTGCCGTGAATGAATGGATGTCAACGCCAGTAATGCTGTTTATCGTGTTTATGGCAGCAATGCCGTCAGCACCAGCTTGTTTTGCGGCAATTGCCATTGGCACCATGTCTGCAACGTTAGGGGTAAGTTTTGCAAGGACAGGCAAAGTTGTTCCTCGACGGACGGCAGTTGTGAATTTTTTTACCAGATTGGGGTTCTGACCGATGGTGAATCCAAGGTCCGATGCCTCCATATTTGGGCAAGAGAAATTACACTCGATGACGTCAGCACCAGCCGATTGGCATTCTTGAGCGAGCATTTCCCACTCTTTTTCGTTCTTGCCCATAATTGAGGCTATGATGACTTTGTTTGGGTAATCGCGTTTCAGTTGGCGGAAGATTTCGAGATTTTCGTTTAGACTGTGGTCGGATAGCTGTTCTATGTTCTTGAATCCGAAGAAATGGTTGGAATTGTTGCGTATTGCCGAGAAACGTGGGGAAGCTTCGTGCTGTTGGAAAGTGCATATTGTTTTGAATGCGGCGCCAGCCCAACCTGCATTGAAGGCACGTGCGCACATATCGTATGAACTGGCTACAACCGATGAGGATAGCAGGAAAGGATTTTCGAGTTTCACACCGCAGATGTCCATCGTGATGTCTGGTTGTATATTCTCGTTAGACTTGACAATGTCTTTGCCATATTCCTGCAAATCATGGATAAGTTTGCGGATAGGAATAGGTCTGGAATGTTCGGTGAGGACACACGATTTTTCGCAAGGAGCATTGCATGCGCTACAGTCAGCCCCAGTGGCGATGGTACGTGCTGATGCGTAGTTTTTGAAATATGCCGAACGGATAAGCCTGTCTATTGGATAATGATTTGGACATTCGTTAGCGCAAGGAGCATTGTGACACAACAGACAATGGTCAAGTTCGGATAGGTCAATCTGGGAATTTGTTTGATAAGTATTCATAGTATGTTGATGAAAATAGAACCACCCTTTAGGGCAATATTTTAATTTCTTGTTGGTTGAAAGGAATTTCTATGCCATTCTCGTGGAACAGTTTGAATACCAATTCCTTTATCTCGGCTTTATAACCAATTTGGCAATCTGGCAGTACGTTCTGCTTAATGGCAATCTGTACGGCACTATCCAGGAACTCGTCGAAGACAATTTTTATACCATATTCTGGGTCAAGCACTTTTCTGCCCAACGAATCAGATTTTTCTAATTCACCCTTGAGTTCCTCTGAGAGCAAATTCCGTACCTTGTCAATGTCAGAACTATAGGATATTCCGACAGTGATTTTTACGAACTCGTAAGGAGTGCTTTTTGTGATATTCTTGAAATTAAGGTTGAACAGGGTAGTGTTAGTAAACGACACAACTGGACCATCAACTGTTTGAACATCAGTAGTTTGATAGGAGATTTTTGTTACACTTCCGCGTACGCCATCGCATTCAATAAAATCGCCAACTCTCACACGACCAGACATCAATTGTATGCCGTAGATGAAATTGTTCAGTACATCCTTCAAAGCTAAACCTATACCGGCAGCTAGACCTGCTACTATAGCAGAGAGTGCGCCAAGAGGAATTTTGAGCAAAATAACTGCATAAATGACAAAAAGCCCCCAAAACAGAATACCAATAACGTTGTTAGCTAAGGTTAGGTTCACTTGGTTGGTACTGAGTCGTTCCTGACCTAACTCCTTTATTGCTTTCTCGTACTTATTAACACGGTATAAAGATTTGACCAGATAGTTCAGATATCTGAATATGAAGTATAGTACGCCCACTGACACAAGTTTGATAATAGAAATTTCAAGCATAACATCCTCGCCAGTACCCACGGACATCAAAGTTTTGAAAAGGAGGTATCGGTAACTTCCGCCAAGGTTGAATAATTCAGCAGCAAGCCAAACGCAAAGAACCACTGACAAAAGTGCGCAGATTGGTATTATAGCTTGCATTACAAGGTCAAAAAGCCAAGTGATTCTGATAAAGTCACCTTTCTTGTCGGTTGAAGCCATAATATTGTTCTCGGCATATTTTCTGCGTCTGTGTTCCAAACGGTTAGTGTTGTAGTACATCAGCAGTGAGCGAATAGCGTATATAGAGGCAAGGAAAGCAGTTTGGAACAGCCAGTACAATTGGAACTGTAAAGCCATAAAAATGAACCCTATAGTAGCCGAAACTGCCGAAGAAGCCATTACGCCAAACGACACCCACTGGTAGGTCAGTATTGTGCCAGGCAGCTTTCCCTTCATCCTTATTACCAACATCAGTTGCCACAACGTTGATATGATTGTCACAGGTGCAATCAACAGGTTTAGCAGATGGTCTGGTACAAATGCCATGCGGCATAACATAACGAAAAGGCCAAGGACTATTATCGGTAGGAATGAGTTGAAAACGTTTCTCGCTTGTTTTGCCGGCATTCCAACCAATATTGCCAATAGTAAGGCTCCTACCATCCACATAAAAATCATCATCTGGTTGACAGCAACATCATTAAATAACGTCAGCGAGGTGAATGAAGAAATCAGGACTGCCAAGGTGTATAATATTGTTACGTCCAGCAAAGTCACCAATGGGCGTACCATTTTGAAATTTTCGGTTTGCAATTTTTTCATTCTGTGCGACAGTATCAGTAATATAGCGATGCTTATCAGGACTATTATTCCTAAAAACGCCAGATGCCATAATAGTGCTGTCAACAAATGTCCTCCGTGCCATAAGCTTCCTTTGTTTCCATCAGTAGAACTATATTTCAGCCTACAGTTGCGAGAGATTTGTCGCCAATACGAAGGGAATGTAGTTATTATTGTCAGAAAGCCGTCCTGCCCTGTGACGTAAATCTCCTGTTGGATGCATTCGTATTTGTTTTTTGCATACTCAAAGGCCTCGCTCAGGTTTTCTCTCATGTTGGCATACATTAAACTATCTTGGCGAATCTGCCTGCGGTCAGCTTGATATGATGACAGAATCAGCGAGGTGTAGTAAATGCAAGTGTCAATGTTTGCTTTTGCAGCCGGTGGCAGGTTGTTGTGACTGCCATTGTTCAACTCGGTTAAAGAATTGCTCAGTCTCTTGTAGCGTTCTATTTCACTATCCAACACGTCAATGTCACCATAATGAGGTTGTCCGAGACTTTTGAATTGATAGTATTGGCGGAACACTTGGTCCATTGCGTATGTCTGGTCGAAAGTGAACCCCTCGTCTTGCGAATACAGCATCAACTCCAACTCATTGCAGCGTCGTGTCATCTCCATCATTTTCTCCCTTTGAACCTTCTTGAGGTCATTGCCATTTTCTCGTTCCTTTCTATCGTGGTTCAGCTGTTTGTATTCTTGTTTCAACTCATCCCTCAGGACACCTATTGTATTAGATAGATTCTTCTCGTTGAACACGGCAAATGCTGGAGAACAGAGTACTAAAAAAACGAGCAGTATCAAATGTTTCTTCATACTATAGGGTGATTCTATTAATTATGTTTGTATGTTAAATCATAGGATGGTTCATAATTGGACGCTTTTGAATTTATTTTTGCATCTTGCTGCTTGTCAGTCGGTCACAATGCCCGCATTGCTCCCTTCCTCCGCACAGCAATCTGCTAAAAATAAAC
>JAGHVI010000057.1 GCA_018064385.1 Candidatus Minthenecus merdequi | reverse complement strand
TTATTTTTAGCAGATTGCTGTGCGAAAGAAGGGAGCAATGCGGGCATTGTGACCGACTGACAAGCAGCAAGATGCAAAAATAAATTCAAAAGCGTCCAATTATGGAACATTCTCTTATATAACATACAAACATAATTAATAGAACCACCCTTAAGCAATAATTTATGGCTTCACAAGAAGAAGTATTCAAAAAAATGGTCGCTCACTGCAAGGAATATGGCTTTGTATTTCCTTCGAGCGACATTTACGATGGTCTCGCTGCTGTCTATGATTACGGACAAAACGGTGTAGAACTGAAAAACAATATTAAGAAGTACTGGTGGGACAGTATGACACTCCTTCACGAGAATGTGGTCGGTATTGATGCCGCTATTTTTATGCACCCTACCGTATGGAAAGCCTCTGGTCACGTCGATGCTTTTAATGACCCTCTCATTGATAACCGTGATAGCAAAAAACGCTATCGCGCTGATGTCCTCATCGAAGACCACCTGGCAAAATTCGACGAAAAAATCAATAAGGAGTGCGATAAGGCTGCAAAGCGTTTTGGCGATAAGTTTAATCGTGAGATGTTCATTCAAACTAATCCTCGTGTCGTTGAATATGCAAAAAAACGTGACGAAATCCATTCTCGATTCGTCAATGCTCTCGATTCAAACAACCTCGCTGAGTTGAAGCAGATTATTATCGATTGCGAAATCGTTTGCCCTATCTCTGGAACCCGTAATTGGACTGACGTCCGCCAGTTCAACCTTATGTTCTCAACCGAAGTCGGCTCAACTGCCGATGGCGCAACCAAAATCTACCTTCGCCCTGAAACTGCACAAGGAATCTTTGTGAACTATATGAACGTACAGAAAACTGGACGTATGAAGATTCCTTTCGGCATCTGTCAGATTGGTAAAGCCTTCCGTAACGAAATTGTCGCACGTCAGTTCATTTTCCGTATGCGTGAGTTCGAACAGATGGAAATGCAGTTCTTCGTGCGCCCAGGCGAGGAGATGAAGTGGTTTGATTACTGGAAGCAGTTCCGTCTCCGTTGGCACAAAGTTCTCGGCCTTGGCGATGAAAAATATCGTTTCCACGACCATGACAAATTAGCTCATTATGCCAATGCTGCAACTGATATAGAGTTTGAAATGCCTTTCGGTTTCAAAGAGGTTGAAGGTATTCACTCTCGTACTGATTTTGACCTCTCAAGCCACGAGAAGTATTGCGGCAAGAATATCAAATATTTCGACCCGGAACTCAATCAGAGTTACACTCCTTACGTTATCGAAACATCTATTGGTGTAGATCGTATGTTCCTCTCTATACTCTGTGCTGCCTATGAGGAACAGTCTCTTGAAGGTGGCGACAACCGTGTTGTCCTTCACCTGCCTGCTGTCCTTGCTCCTGTCAAGGTCTGCTTTATGCCGCTCGTTAAGAAGGATGGTCTCCCTGAAATGGCTCGCCAAATTATGGACGAACTCAAGTTCGATTTCCGTTGCTCGTACGACGAAAAGGATTCTATCGGAAAACGCTACCGTCGTCAGGATGCCGTCGGAACTCCTTTCTGTGTTACTGTTGACCACGATTCTCTTAATGACAATTGCGTTACTATCCGATATCGTGATACTATGCAGCAGGAGCGTATCCCTGTCACCGAACTTCGCAACATTTTGTACAAGGAACTTGACTCACGTCAACTTTTACGCAAACTGCTGTAGTTTGGATTTTTTCATTCTCTCCTATTCCGTTGTCACTGTGTGATGATGGAATAATATATTGGAGCATTTTTGCTCAGATTGTTAGTCTGTTTTGATGTTGTGAAGAAGGAGTTTATTAAGGGTGGTTCTATTAATTAGGTTGAGACGATTTTGAAGTTTATTTTTAGCAGATTGCTGTGCGGAAGAAGGGCGTAGCAAGGCATTTATAGTTTTGCTTTTTAGCAAAACGGCCGCAGCGAGGGGAGCAATCTCTGATTGCGACGGAGGTAA
>JAGHVI010000085.1 GCA_018064385.1 Candidatus Minthenecus merdequi | reverse complement strand
GTTATTATTATCCTATTTGCATATAGGTGAATTTATAGAATCACTTTAATTAAATCGGGCGCAAAGGTACAACTTTTTTTCGACATATCGAAACGTTGTTGCAAAATATTTTCAATGGATGTTTTTAAGGTGCAACTTATTTTATTCCTGCGACTGTGCGTGCAAGGTTCATATAATAACGTCCGACAAGTCCGTTAGGGTCAAACGAGATAGGTGCACCATTGTCGCCACTTTCACAGATAGATTGGACGAGAGGTATCTGTCCAATAAGAGGGATGTTACGTTCAGCGGCAAGTTGGCTACATCCTCCATTTCCGAATATATAGTATTTCTCGTCAGGATGCTCAACAGGAGTAAACCACGACATATTCTCGACAAGACCGAGTATAGGGACTTGTAATTTAGGATTTTGGAACATATCTATACCTTTGCGAGCATCGGCGAGAGCAACTTGTTGAGGTGTGCTGACAACGATTGCTCCAGTGAGTTTGAGAACATCAAGCAGTGTAAGGTGAATGTCGGATGTTCCAGGGGGCATATCAATAAGGAAGTAGTCAAGTTCTCCCCAATCAGCATCAACGATGAGTTGACGGACGGCATTTGATGCCATAGCCCCACGCCAAACAATAGCGTTATCGGGCGAGACGAAGAATCCTATGGATAGAATTTTGACACCATATTGTTCGATAGGTTCAATGATGTGACGTCCATCGTCAGAGATATGAGCCATTGGTTGTGCATTCTCGATGTTAAACATTTTAGGTATGGATGGACCATAAATGTCGGCATCAAGGAGACCGACCTTGTAGCCAAGGTTAACAAGCGACATTGCCAGGTTGGCAGCAACGGTAGATTTGCCTACACCACCTTTGCCCGAGGATATACCTATGATGTTTTTAACACCAGGGAGTGGGTTTTCCTGCTGGACGACAGGCTCGGGGTATGAGAGCATCACTTCAACTTCAGCGTTGGGGTCAACGAGTTGTTTGATTGTAGCTTCAGCTGCTTTTACGAGTGATTTTGCAAATGGGTCGTTCTGTTTTGGCATATTCAGTGTGAACGACACCTTGTTGCCGTCAATGCGAACATCGTCGGCAAGAATTTCCATTTCAACAATACCGCGACCATTGCCAGGGTAACGGATGGTTGAGAGGGCATCTATAATCTGTTTTGGATACATTATAAATTGATATAATAAGGCATATAAGCCTGGATTCCTGTGTGTTTTTTCAATTCTAGGTAGTGGCGAACCAGATGAAGGTCAATGCCAAGTATGCGGGCAACAATTGCTTCCTCGTTGTTAAGGTCTTTGCCTTTGAGCATTTCCATAAAAACTTCTGCAAAATCTTTCTTTCTTGGATATTCTGTGATGTTGTAATTGTCTGTAAGATTGGCTTTTTCTGCTGCCAATGCAATAGCGACATCGAGAGTGCCAAGTGTGTCAACAAGACCAAGGTTGATAGCATCACTGCCCATCCATACGCGTCCTTCTGCAATTTTCTTTATGCTGTCTTGTTTTAAGTGCCTACCTTCTGCGCAACGTTTAGTAAAAGTTTCATAGCCATTGTTAATTGTGCGTTGGAAGATTATTTTCTCAGCATCGGAACAAGGACGATAGACTGAGAGAAAATCGGCATGCTCTGCAGATTTTACGACATCAACGTTGACTCCAATTTTGTCGGCAAGACCCTTAAAAGAAGGCACCATACCAAAGATACCTATTGAACCAGTGAGGGTTGTAGGGTATGCAACAATCGTGTCGCCAATGCAGGACATATAGTAACCGCCCGAAGCAGCATATCCTCCCATAGAGATGATGAGAGGTTTCTTTTTCTTGAGTTGTTTTTCAGCATACCAAAGTTGCTCTGAGCCGAAAGCTGAGCCACCAGGCGAGTTTATACGGAGAACGACAGCCTTGACATCATCGTTGTCTGCAAGTTTGTTGATTTCCTTGATGACTGTTTTTGGGTCAATTTCATCACCATCGCCAATGGCACCTTCGGCATAAAGTATTGCAATTTCGTTAGCAGAGCCTTTGAGTTTAGGCTGGACCTTGCGCATTTGAGAAAGTTTGACCAACTCAGGTTTTTGACCGATGGTATTCTCAATTATCTTTTTCATATCCTGACGATAAACGAGCGAGTCAACCATATTCCAGTCCTTAATGAGTTGTGCCTCTGCATAGAATAGTCCTTCGTCGGCAAATTGTTGAAGTGAGTCTTTGCTGATGTTCCGGTCATTGCTGATGTCGCCAATCATTTTCTGCCAAACAACATCAGCCATACGAGACATCTGCAGGCGATTGGCATCAGACATATGGTCAAGGATATATGGTTCAACGGCTGATTTGAAGGTGCCGACTTTGAAAATCTGCATTTCGACACCGAGTTTGTCAAGAGCGTTTTTGTAGAACATCACATCGAAAGCAATACCTGTGAGAGCGACAGTGCCTTGAGGGTTGATATAGAGTTTGTCGGCAAGCGTTGCTATCCAATAAGAGGATTGAGAATAGTTGTCAGCGTATGCTATAACAGTTTTTCCTGTTTTTTTGAATTCACAAACAAGATGACGTACCTCTTCAAGCGAGGCAGGAGGGGCAGAAAGATAGCCACAGTCAAGGTATAAAGCCTTGCAATTCTCGTCTTCGGCAGCGATTTTGAGCGTTTTTCGGATGTCGCTGAGTGCAATTTCGTCAATTTCGGAAGAAAGTGGCGAGTAAACAGATGAGAAATCAGGCATATCCTCGGTGTTAATATAATCAACAAGATTCCCTTCTAGATTGAGGTGATAGACAGAATTGTCCTCAAGTGTATATTCTTCGCTAGTAGATGACAATGAGGAAATTAAAGAAACGAAAAAGATAAGACCAATGATGCTTTGGACTATACCATAAAGTAACATGCCAACTATGACAGCACCAACTGTTTTCCAAAAAGATTTCATATAAAAACGTTTTATTTATTTGAGGTGCAAAGGTACGAAAAAAAAATCATAAATTGGGAGTGATGAGGCGAAAAATTGAAAAATTGTATTAGGGGTGGTTCAGAAGGTGATTTTATAGTCATACTTACAAAAAAGGACAGTGCCTTCCCAGGTGCTGTCCTTTACAAAATTCAAATGAAAAAACCAATTTATTTTCTTTGCGAAAAGTTTTATTTCTTTCGCTGCAAAGGTACAATATTTCCTTGAATCTGCCAAATATTTCGGCAATTATTTTCTGATTTTAACATTAGATACACTATTTGCCTGAGTATCAGCAATGGTTAACCAGGCATTTCCCTGTTTTTTAGAGCTTTGGACCAGCTGCAACCAGAGCTTTGCCCTTTTCGTTGCCCTCGAATTTGGTGAAATTCTTGATGAAACGTTCTGCAAGATCGCGTGCTTTGATGTCCCAATCGTTGGCAGAAGCATAAGTGTCGCGAGGGTCAAGAATACGTGTGTCAACACCTGGAAGTGCGGTAGGAACAACAAAATCGAAGAGTGGAATATGTTTGGTTGGAGCCTTGTCTATGCTGCCATCGAGTATGGCATCAATGATTCCACGAGTGTCACGGATAGAGATACGTTTGCCGGAACCATTCCAACCTGTATTTACCAGATAAGCTGTAGCGCCAGACTGTTGCATACGTTTAACGAGTTCCTCGCCATATTTAGTTGGATGGAGCGAGAGAAATGCAGCACCAAAACAAGCTGAGAAAGTTGGTGTAGGTTCGGTGATACCGCGTTCTGTACCCGCAAGTTTTGCTGTGAAGCCAGAAAGGAAATAGTATTGAGTCTGCTCAGGTGTGAGTATTGAAACAGGAGGAAGTACACCAAATGCATCAGCAGAAAGGAAGATAACCTTTCGTGCAGCAGGTGCTTTAGATACTGGTTTTACAATATTCTGGATGTGGTAGATTGGATATGAGACGCGAGTGTTTTCGGTGACAGACTTGTCAGCAAAGTCAATCTTGCCATTCTTGTCAACAGTGACATTTTCGAGTAGTGCGTCACGATGGATAGCGTTGAAAATGTCTGGTTCGGACTCTTTGTCCAAGTTGATAACTTTGGCGTAGCAACCGCCTTCGAAATTGAATATGCCATCGTCGTCCCAGCCGTGTTCATCGTCACCAATAAGAGCACGTTTAGGGTCGGTAGAGAGAGTTGTTTTACCTGTGCCGGAAAGTCCGAAGAAGATTGCCGTTTCGCCATTAGCGTTGGTATTTGCCGAGCAATGCATAGCTGCGATACCTTTCAGAGGAAGAAGGTAATTCATAATAGAGAACATACCTTTCTTCATTTCACCACCATACCATGTGTTGATGATAACCTGCTCGCGCGAAGTGAGGTTGAAAACAACGGCTGTCTCTGAATTGAGCCCAAGTTCTTTATAGTTTTCAACTTTTGCCTTTGATGCTGTAAATACAGTGAAATCAGGTTCTCCGAAGTTCTTAAGTTCTTCATCGGTAGGGCGGATGAACATATTTCGTACAAAATGAGCTTGCCAGGCAACTTCCATAATGAAACGTACTTTCAGTCTGGTTGAAGGGTTTGCACCGCAGAAAGCGTCAACGACAAAGAGACGTTTGCCAGAAAGTTGGTTAACGGCAATACGTTTGAGTTCGTTCCAAGTTTCGGGCGAAACCGGTTTATTATCGTTCTTGTACTCCTCGGATGTCCACCACACTGTGTTACGGCTGACATCGTCCATTACAAAGAATTTGTCCTTTGGAGAGCGTCCAGTGTAGATGCCAGTCATAACGTTGACTGCACCAAGTTCAGTAAGAGTTCCTTTTTCGTAACCATCAAGACCTGGTTTGGTCTCTTCGTTGTAAAGTGTATCATACGAAGGATTGTAAAGAATTTCCTTCACGTCATTGATACCATATTTTTTTAGGTCAATCATAGTGGTTTTTATTTTTAAGTGTTTTAATTATAGGTGAGTTCTATAAATTCATTTTGAGGGTTTTTGAAGTTTGTTTTGAGCAGATTGCTGTGCGGAAGAAGGGAGCATAGCGGGCTATGTGACCGACTGACAA
>JAGHVI010000070.1 GCA_018064385.1 Candidatus Minthenecus merdequi | reverse complement strand
GTCATAGTCATGCGCAATTAAGCAGCTATATATTTTGTAAATGTGTTATAAATGTCGCTATAACAACAGGGCTTGCGCCCTGCCCTAGACTTTACGCTCTTACAGAGTTTGGGAAAGATTTGATGAGACTCATTGAGTTGAGTCGTTATTCAAAAAAGAATGTCCATATAGGTACGTCCACTTAAAGACAAAGGTGCGCTTGCCATGAGAAAATAGACGGTCAACTTTCGGAGAAAAAATACTAAAAATGACGATAAAAATGGAATAGGTGGTCATAAATCGAAAAAAAAACACGAAAAATGACGTGGAATCCAAAAAAAACACGTATCTTTGCAACCGGAAAACAATTGACGACACAATGATTGGAAGAAAAAGAGAACTTGCTGACTTACAGAAGTATTACGACTCAGGCAAACCAGAGTTCGTGGCATTGTACGGCCGCAGACGCGTAGGGAAAACATTCCTGATAGAGCAATTCTTCGCGAACAAATACAGCTTCAAAGTCAGCGGAGTGGTGGAAGGAGATGCGGAAGTGCAATATTCAGCATTCAACATCGCCATGAGAGAATATGGCTACGAAGGTCGTTTTCCTACGGACTGGATGCTGATTTTCAACCAATTAAGCAAGATGCTCGACAAGAAAATCCGAAAGAAGAGACGCTGCGTTATTTTCGTTGACGAGCTGCCATGTTTCGACACACCGAAATCGAAATTCGTAAAAGCGCTCGGGCATTTCTGGAACACATGGTGTTCGACCCATAACGAGGTGATGCTGGTGGTCTGCGGCAGCGCAACATCGTGGATGGTGAAAAACATCATCGACAATCACGGAGGGCTGCATAACCGTATAACGCACGAGATGCACATTCACCCATTCACACTCAACGAGACGGAACAGATGCTGAAAAGCCAAGGCGTACAATGGGACCGCCTCGCCATCGCCCAGATGTACATGGCGATAGGCGGTGTGCCATATTATATAAGTCTGGTGGAGAGGGGTGAAAGCGTGGTGCAGGCACTCGACAGGATGTTCTTCGGGGAGGAGGCAGTGCTGAGGAACGAGTATGAGAGGCTGTTCTCATCGCTTTTCAAAGAGCCGGCACCGTATATTGCGATACTGGATTTCCTGTCCACGTGCAAGGAGGGCGTGTCGCGTGAACGCATCGCAGAGGCAATCAAGAAGCAGGACGGAGGACACCTGACAGAATATCTGAATAACCTTCAGCGATGCGATTTCGTACGCTACTATTCAGTGAAAGGGAGGAACGGCCTGCGCAAGACGGGAGGGCTGTATCAGATAACCGACTTTTTCATAGTGTTCCACAACACTTTCCTGAAGAACAGGACGACAAACGCAAGCTATTGGTCGCAGCACCTCAACACCCCGAAAATCAATACATGGAACGGTCTGGCTTTCGAGCGGCTGTGCATGGCTCATATAACGCAAATCAAACACGCTTTGGGCATTGACCGCATAGCAACGGAGTATTTCTCGTGGAGAAGCAAGCAGAGCGAGGAAGGAGCACAGATCGACCTTGTGATAGAACGTGCGGACAGAGTGACAAACGTCTGTGAGATAAAATATTCAGAAGGGGATTACCGTATAGACAAGGCGGAGGAACGCTCGATACGCAACCGTTGCGAAGACTTCAGGAATGAGACGAAGACACGCAATTCGGTGGTCACGACCCTTGTGACGACTTTCGGTATGCGCGCAAATGAATATTCGTCAGCCATTAATGCCGTGGTGACACTGGATGAGTTGTTTTTGTGAGATTTTCTAATCAACTCTATAAATCAGAGGGGAGGAGATGGTTGTGCGCTGTATGAACATGACCATGTAAATCGGCAGGTAGGTGATGCTTCCTACGGTTTTTCAAAGTCAGATAGCAGAACTTGAGAAGAAGCGTCCCGCAGGCATAAGTCGCAACAGATTCTGTCAGTTGATGAATACCTGCCGTTCAGGCTTATATTACGAACCCGCGGAAGAATCGAAGGAGAACCAGGAAATAATGAAGATAATGGACATGTATTTTATGGATTATCCTACTACTGGCAAACGTGGTTTCCGTGACTACCTGAGGCTTATGGGTTATAAGGTTAACATCAAGAGAGTTAGGCGTTTGATGGATGTCATGGGCATAGAACCTATATATCCAAGGAAATGTCTGAGCAAAGGTGGCGTCAGCAAGTACATACATCCATATCTGCTCAGAGGCTTGAATATCACCCATCGC
>JAGHVI010000063.1 GCA_018064385.1 Candidatus Minthenecus merdequi | reverse complement strand
GAAAATGTGGCTATACACTCGTATAGCCCAGACAGTAAATATATTGCAATGGGCAAGGATAGTATAGTCAAGATTTGGAATGTTGAGTCAGGCGAGGAAGTTAGAACGATTAAAGGTCATGGAGATATAGTAATGAGTGCATTTTTCAGTCGTGACGGCAAATCGTTGCTTACATCTTCACGGGACGGCAATGTCATGCTCTGGAATTTGGAAGACACAAAACAAAACCAGTCATTAACTAATTATAGCATGGGCTTTTCTCAAAATTCATTCAGTCCTGACAAGAAACACATTGCTTTGTATTCCACATCAGAAAAGGCAGTGATGGAATATGACATACAGACAGGAAAACCTGTCCGAAAATTATTCTCCGTAGATATTCAAACCACAGCCTCGTACAGTCAGGATGGGAAATTTATCGTTACATCGCCTTCGTTGGCTCAAGCTGGTAATTGTCCAGATACAATGGCAAGAGTATGGAATGCCAATGGTGAACTAATATCAACTTTGCAAGGTCACAATAAAGCCATCACATCTTCATCGTTCAGTCCTGACGGCAAATATGTTGTAACATCATCTTACGATACTACAGCTTGCGTTTGGAGTATTACAGGCAAGCTAATACACAAGCTAAAAGGTCATAAGGATTGTGTGTCATCAGCATCGTTCAGTCCTGATGGCAAACGTATTGTCACATCATCAATGGACAATACTGCGATTATCTGGGATGCCAAAACAGGTCGCCAAATGCAAGTGCTCAAAGGTCACACAGAACCACTTTCTTCAGCAGTGTTCAGTCCTGACGACAGATATATAGCAACTTCTTCGATAGATAACGATTTGATTATTTGGGATGCTGTTTCAGGCAAAAAGAATAAAATCTTGAGAAATCTAAAGGGGTATTTGTTTTCAGTGGCTTTTAGTCCCGATAGCAGGTATGTTGTGGCAACATCTACAGAGAATCACATTGTTGTAGTTTTTGATGTCGAATCTGGTGAACAGATAATTGAATTGAAATGTATGTATCCAACATCTGCAGCATTCACTCCAGATGGAAAACAAATAGCTGCAATCTCATTATATCCAATGATTTCAAGAATGGGAAAGTATAGTTATATAAGATTTTGGCGCTTCTACCAGCCTCAGGAACTGATAGACCGCTTTAGGTCTGTCGTTGGCAATTATTCATTCACTCCATACGAGGAAATAAAATACTACCTGAAATAATTGATATGGATAAGAATGAACTTAAATCGGTGAATGGCTCCACGATTGTGATGTACACAAATGAGGATGGCGTAACCAATTTGGATGTGAGGTTGGAGAATGAAACTGTGTGGCTGTCTGTTGAGCAAATGGCGCAGTTATTCAATAGAGACCGTTCGGTTATTGGTAAGCATATCAGAAATGTATTCAGAGAAGGAGAATTGATTAAAGAAGAGGTGTGGGCAAAATTTGCCCATACCACACAACATGGCTTCGTCGCAGATAAGACACAAACAGGTGATTTGGATTATTATAATTTAGATGTCATTATATCTGTAGGTTACAGAGTCAAGAGTAAAAACGGCACACACTTTAGACAGTGGGCAACAAAGGTTTTGAAACAATACCTTTTTAAAGGTTATGTCATTGACAAACGGCGTATGGACCATTACAATGACTTGAAAGAGGTGGTGCGTCTGATGACCCGTACAATAGAAATGCAGAAGGAATCGCAAGATGTTGAATATAGTGGCCTTTTCAATGTTATAGGTGACTATGTATATGCATTGGATACTCTTGATAAGTATGATTACCAAGAGTTAACCATCGACAGAACAACGAAAGATGAGCCCTTTTGCGCTACATACGAAAATGCAATGGATATTATTGACCGCCTGAAAGAAAAATTTGGAGGCAGTGCCTTGTTCGCTAACGAGAAGGACGAATCGTTCAAGAGTTCAATCGGTCAGATCTATCAGACTTTCGATGGGATAGAGTTGTACCCTTCGGTCGAAGAAAAAGCTGCTATGCTTTTGTATCTGGTGGTTAAGAATCATTCGTTCAGTGATGGAAACAAACGTATTGCTGCTATGCTTTTTCTTTGGTTTATGGATAAAAACCATATTCTCTATGGCAAAAATGGGTACAAACGCATTGCAGACAATACATTGGTAGCTTTAACATTGATGATAGCAGAATCAAGGTCTGAAGAAAAAGATGTTATGGTGAAACTGGTGGTAAACTTAATTAATCAAGATAATAGATAAACAATTATGAATATAAGCATCAACTTTGGCAAGAAAACCAGCGACAATCAGAATGCCAACAGCACCGAAAGCCAGTGGGAGATTCTGGTGGAGCAAATCATCAAGGGCAATGTAATACCCGTTATTGGCAGCAGACTGACAATGTGCGATGGCGAGAGCATCAGCGACATTCTGGTGCGTAACATATCCAGATACTGCAACAAGCAGACTCCTGCACGCAGTTTCTCGCAACTGACTCCGCGTTTTCAGGTGGAGCACGAGAACGAGAGCATCTTCTCTTTCGTCAGCGACATTCTCTCTGACCCTCAGAAT
>JAGHVI010000188.1 GCA_018064385.1 Candidatus Minthenecus merdequi | reverse complement strand
GGGTACGTGGATTGCTGAACAATTCATACAACTCATTCTCGGGCGTTTCATTTGTCCGAGAACTCCCGCATTGGCAACAATATTTTGCACCCTTAGGATTCACGACAAGGAGGCATTTACCGTAATTCGCGGTTGGGTCAAGAGCAAAATGCTTCTTGACGAGTCCTATGTTGGTCCAGTCGGAGCAGCAAGGGACAAAAACGTTTAGATAATAAAAATTGTTTTTCATAAAAACTGATTCCTTTATGAATCTTGCCGCAAATATATAAGGAAGAATTTGAAATTACAAACTAAATTATTGTGTATCAATGTTTTATAAGTATGGGGGCCTCGGCTGCGCCGGACCTCCACACTTATAAAGATTTTTGCCCTACGAAACGGCCTGAAGTATCAATCGAAATAATTAAGCTTAGTATGATATAGAGAGACTGCCTGATATAACATTGAGAAATCACTTTGCTGACATTCTGTCCGGGAATAGAAGCAAGTTGCAATAGAATTGCAGAATTTGACTGTCAAAATGTCCGAATTTTCTTTTTATTTTGTAATTCAGCAGATTTGGTGTAATTTTGGCATTTAGAAACCAGACCTCAACAGAGAAACATATCGTGTTGCCGGTTGGCCAGAGGAGAAGGTCATAGTTTCTCCAACCAAAATACAGAAAATAATGGCAGATTGTCACAATCTATTTCTTGAGTTCGACAGCGAACTTAACATCTTGCCCAGCAAGAAAAGCAAAATGATAACCTCGAAGGACAACCTTAGAGACAGAATCCGGGATAATTTCAGGGAAAATCATCCCGAGTACACACCCGAATTTTTCATCCAGGGCTCTTACAAGACCGGTACTTCCATACGCAATAAAGAAGACCACTGCGGCCTGGATGACGGAATTTACTTCTCATCCAATCCAGATGACGTCAGCGGATGCACTTTGCAGGAATGGGTGCTTAAGGCAGTGGATGGGGTAACCGACGCGACCCCTGTCCATAAAAGGAAATGCATCAGAGTGAATTACCAGGCAGGATACAACATCGACCTCCCGGTAATGGTATTTGACAAGGAGAAAACAGACCACCCACAATTAGCTGTAAAGGATTCCGATTTCAAGGAGGACGACCCGAAAGAGTTTATTACCTATTACAAGGATCACAAAACAGAACAGATGTCGCGAATGGTGAAGTATTTAAAATCATGGTGTGACCACAAGCGCGAGAGTATGCCTAGCGGACTATCAATGACGGTCCTGGCACTTAATCATTACCTCCCCAATGATCGAGACGATGTTGCTTTGAAATTTTTGCTCATTGAAATCGAGTCGGCTCTCAATTCAAAATTCGAATGCAAAATGCCAACTACGCCAAAAGATGACCTGTTTGCAGACTTTAGCGAGACCAAGCGCGACAACTTCCTAAATAATTTAAAAGACTTTATAGCAGATGCCAAAGCGGCGGTAGACGAAGATAATCAACTTAAAGCCAGTAAATTATGGAAGAAACATCTTGGAGATCGCTTTCCGGAAGGCGAAGATAAAAACGATGGCAAGTCAAGTTCCAACTCATTGAGAAGCGCTGCAGGTACCTCCAGGCCTTATTACAGATGACGCAAAAGAAGGACATATTTGAGCGAGATCTACTACTAGCATCGAAGCAGTTTCCGGGGCTATCAATCAAAGGCACCCCGGGCAAGCTGTTTCTCAAAGGAATTTTGGACATTAAGGACTGCGATGGTAATGTCGCATACAGTTATTCCATAGAGATTCACAGAGCTGACGGATATCCGTTCAGGTTCCCCAAAGCATATGAAGTAGGAGGAGACATCCCAATAGGCAGCGATTGGCACAAATACGAAGATAATTCTCTTTGTCTTGATGTTGAAACAGAAGAGGTCCTCAAGTGCCGGCGAGGCCTTTCCGTCAGCGACTTCATAATACAGGAACTCATCCCCCATCTCGCAAACCAACGGTACCGCGCCACTGAGGGCCATTATGTCAATGAGTACAAACATGGGATTTCTGGCGTTAAAGAGTTTTATGCCGAACAGATGGAGACGGCAGATGAACAGATGTGGCTTAAAATCGCGAACCACGTATTTGTAACCAAAGACAAGCGCAGAAATGAATTGTGTTATTGCGGAAGCGGCAAGAAATACAAACAATGCCATGAGAGGATAGACCAGCGACTGGAGCTGATCGGCAAGCAGAAAGTTTTGAATGACTTCAACAATATAGGATTGATATGAAGAGAAAATTATTTATAGGCTCATCTAGCGAAAGCTTGAAGATAGCCGAGCAAGTCAAAGCTGCCATTGACGAAAAGTGTTCGGAGTGGCTTGAGACAAAATTATGGAATGAGAACGGCATATTCCAACTGAATGCCAGCACATTGGAATGCCTTGTAAAGAAGGCTCGCATATATGATTATGGCGTATTCATCGCTGATGCCGATGATTGCGTTCTGAAACGCCACAGGCTCCACAGGACAACAAGAGATAACGTGATTTTCGAGTTGGGGTTGTTTATGGGATCTCTCGGCTTGGATCGCGCCTTTGTTATCTCATCCGTAGAACTGCCTTCGGACATGAATGGAGTTACCACTATTCGGTATAAGAAAAGAAAGATATCTGACGATAATATCAGGCGGTTGGTTGATGGAATCGCAAATACCAGAAACTGCTATAGACTTGGACACAGACAATCAACAGCACTCGCAATAGGGTATTTCAACAATTTCTTAAAACCAACCATCGACAAACTCGTGCAAAATGGTACCGATTTTACGATGGATGTCCTTGTGCCCGGGAATATCTCCGACCTTCCTAACAGAATTGCGAAATACGAAACAGAACACGAGAGTTCGCTTGAAGAAATAATACCGAACACTCGGCATATACATAAGCTCAATACAGAGAAAAGGGAATATTGGGATATCCCCAGGCTACTGCGGACACTTGAAGACATACTGTCATTCTATGAGCCTCACAAAGAGCCTGGCGCGAATCCCGCATATGATGAATTGTTGGCAATAGAACTTGACAATTTCTGCAACGTACTTATCGAGACAAACAAGAAGCAAAATACGTTTGCTGAAAATCTCAAGGTTTTACGTCTCTAATGTTGAATTTTACATTTGAAGCGCAAAAACAGGAAATAAAACCTCGGTTTTTAGCTATTTTCTCATTATCTTTGCAGCCCCAATTGAAAGAATACCAGTTATGATACAAGAAGTAAAAATCAAAAATTTCCTCTCATTCAAAGACGAGGTTACTTTTAGCTTTGAAGCCACAAAAGACAAGACCTTCGAGGACTATCAAGTCGTAGAGGTAGCGAAAGGTGTACGGCTCTTGAGATTTGCCCTTGTTTACGGTGCTAATGCCTCTGGTAAATCCAACTTGCTGAACGTTTTTGATTTCCTCAGTAGCTTCTGGTTCTCAAAAACACCGGATTTGGATGAACCCACAGGTGCAGTTCCTTTCAAACTCGACATCATCACACCTACGCAGCCTTCGCACATCGAAATGAAGTTCTACATAGACAGCACGCGTTACTGGTATGTTCTTGAACTCGACGAGAAAAGAGTTTACGTGGAAAAACTGTATTACTACAAGAGCGCACAACCCACAATGCTATTCTCGCGTGAGTGGAAAGACAATCAGTCTGTCATTACTTTCAACACAGCCGTTGCAAAGGTGAGCAAAGCTGCTCAGGAGGAAATATCACTGAAGTGCCTTGCAAACATGTCCGTATTTGCCGCTCGCAATCAAGTAAATCTTGCCATACCAGAAATTGATGCAGCAATGGACTGGATGCGTGCGAGTGTAATGCCGGCCATTAACCCGATGACCCAGATGTTTGGCTATGCCGGCAAGAAGATGTTCGAAGATGCAACCCTCAAGACATACTTGCTCGATTTCGTTCACAAGGCAGACTTCAACATCACAGGGGTAAGAAGCGATGTTGTAAAAAATCAGATCAGCCAAGCTGACTTGACCTATATCTTAAGCCGCGATGATGTTCCAACGGCAGAGAAGGAGCGTCTCCAGAAAGAACAATCCTTTGAGACAATTGAAACCACCTTCGAGCATACCGTAAAGAACGAAAGAGGTGTGGAAAAATATTATATGCCCAACAACCTGCAGTCTGATGGTACGACAAGGACATTCGGCATTGAAGCTGCAATATACAGCGCAATGAAAGCCGGTGCGTTCCTGCACATTGACGAAATAGAGGCATCCCTTCACCCTGACCTCGTGGAGTTTATCCTCCAGAAGTTTCTGGCCACAAAGAACAGGTCTCAACTCCTGATTACTACCCATTATGACCCTCTGCTCAATACGATAGATGATTTGCTACGTCGGGACTCCGTATGGTTTACAGACAAGCGAGAATCCGGTTCGACTAATCTTTATTCACTTGTAGAGTTCAAGGGCTTAAAGAGAATCGCTTCACTGCAGAGAGCATATCGTAACGGAATCTTCGGCGCACTGCCGAACATAAAGGGATAATCACATGGCAAGAACGATAAGCACTCGCAGTTCAAAATCTCCCATCCCCGTCATAATTGGCGCAGGGATTACAGAGCAGTGGTACTTTTCCCACCTCAGGGATTTGCTCAATCTTCGCGTAAAAATTCGTCCCCGGTACTTTGGCACAGAGGATATCAAGCAATTGGACAAAAAAATTTCGCAGGTTGTAAACGAAGGGTCCATTGCCATTTGCGTTTTTGATGCCGACACTTCAGAGTTCGATGAGACAGAGAAGTCCAAAATCACAGCCCTGAAAAAGAAGTATGCCGGCAAGAAGAATGTCATTCTATGCGACAGCCTTCCATCATTGGAATACTGGTTCCTGCTGCACTACGAGGATACCAATAAGCATTTTGCCAACTCGCACACAGCCGAAATAGAATTGCGGAGCTTCATCCCGCTATACGAGAAAACAGAGTCGTTTTTGCAAAATCATAAATGGGTTGATGACATGACAACTGACGGGAAACTTGAAGCTGCCGTTAATAGAGCCAAGAAATACGAAACCGCTAATGGTTCATACTCTAATGTTTATCAAGCAATCGAGTTGTTGGCACCGAAAAAATAGGTGCTGTCGCTAAACGATGGCATAAAATAAAAGAATCGGAAAAGAAAATAGAAAAAGAAAAGAAGCAATCGCTTGATATTTAGTCGGTTGCTTCTTTTTGTTTCTTTTTTTAGCTGGGCGCCTGATAAGAAAAGAGAATTACTTGAAGTAATCGTACTTGCCCATAATCTTGTCCACTACCTCCAGTTCGTCGGCCTTGATGTACTTCTTCAGCATTACCGGGGTGGAGTGGCCGGTGATCTTCATAATGTCATAGACATCCATACCGGAAAGATACATCAGCGTGGCTCCGGTGCGGCGGGCGGTGTGGCTGTGAACCAACTTGTATTTCTCAATCATTTCCGTCACCATCTTGCCGCCTTTGGAGGTGGTGATGCTGACTTTCTCGGTCAGACCGGCAAGCCTGGCGATTTCCTTGATATTGTCATTGATGTTCTGGTCGGAAAGATGAGGGATGTCATA
>JAGHVI010000220.1 GCA_018064385.1 Candidatus Minthenecus merdequi | reverse complement strand
GGTGTCGGTCGAAAGTCCGCCACAAGTGTCGGCCTTACCACCGACCCTTTCAATTCGCTCCAGGCGGACAAGACTGTTGACATCAGCCGCTGCGCGTCTGAGTCCACAGACTTGCGTTCCGCCCTCGGCACTGCCTAGGGGGGGTCGCGGCCCGGGGGGTTTTCCCCCCCCCCCCCCCGCCGCGGGGCCCCACCGCCCCTAGGCAGTGCGGAAGGCGCAAGCTAGTCTGTGGACTCAGACGCGCAGCGGCTGATGTCAACAGTCTTGCCCGCCTGGAGCGAATGAACCAGGTCGGTGAGCTGGACCTGCGACAGCAGGGGCTGCTGACCGACACCTATTTGTCTATGGGCAACGGAGCCGAAGGCGGAGTGGCCGTGGAGCCCGAAGCAGTCTTTCACGGCTGGCGTTCAGCCAGACGGGAATGTCTGCCGGGCGGAACTCGATGGAGTGGAAGTCGCGCAGGCGCTACGTGCCGGAGCGGCTGGAGCCAAGGTGGTGTGACGGAGCGTCGGCGGAGTAACACGACCTTGACCGCTTGATGTCAATACCGTCAAATTGGAGTATGAATAAGATTTCTTAAGTTTAGAAGGTCATCATTTTACGCTGTATATCTGCGCTAATCTGAAGGAGCATAATCTCTTGATCGAAGGAATCATCGAAGGTCCAATTAATCTTGAAATCGGATGCGCTCGGGTCTCCTTTAAGTTCATACTGTATCATTATCCCATTTTTGCTTACTTGCTGAAAGTAGAAGTGGCTTGAACCATCAGGGTTGTTCATTCCGATATCCATGAAAGTTCTAGTTTCTGTAATAATCGCCATGTTTGGATGTGATAACAAGAGTCGGTCAACAATGATACTATATTTTTCTCTCATACCACCATGAGAAGCAACATGGTCAACAATTTCAGAAGACTTTGATTTAGTCTTACAGATGATTACGGTAGCTATTATCGCGACGATGAATATCCACATAACTTGTTGCTAATATAATTATTGGTTATTTACTGAGATTGCTCTTTCCTGTCTCCCATATTGACATGAACTTATCAGCATTGAATTTTTGAGCGCTGAATTCGAGTACAAGACGGTGCTTTTGCATTGTCTGAACCTCCCAGTAGCCAATGAATAGAAGGTTGCAATTGACTTTTTGGATACGCTTTACAAGACCTGTGAGAGCACCAATGCCCGCTCCCATTGCACTCCCAAGTATGGAGCCCATAAACCCTCCGCCCATTGCTCCTATCGCGGCACCACGAACTGCATTTCGTTTTACAAGATTGATTTCTTCCACCACAACAGTTGTAGCTATATTGATGATCTGGGAGTTGTGCAAGTACAGGTCGTGCTTCTTATTGCCAACATATATTCCGTTTTCGGCAAGCCAAACCTCCATAAGTTCATTGTTGGAAATATTCTTAAAAAGAGGAACATCGCTGTATTCTGGCCTGAATTCCATAGCAGTTTCAGCCGCATTATCCTTAAGAAAATTTCCAATCCTCAGGTCTTCAGCGAAAAGTTCCGGTTTTGCGGCATCATTAAATTGTTTGATAATGTTTTCGACTTCCATTTTCTATTTCATTATTATGTTCTGTTCATCTGTTTATGACGGATAATATGAAAAGGTAACCTACTAGAACATAAAAAATCGCTGCCATTGAAAAGAAAATGGCAGCGAAGAGTATAGAGGTTGCATTTATCGGCAAACGAATCTTAAACGTTTCATATAAGTATTGCATTACCCGCGCATGTTGTTAGAACAAGCCTACGATTGCAATTATTATCCCGATAGGGATCAAAAATATAGCTGGGCCAAGAATACAGGCTAGTGCAGTTTTTCCTATCATACCGAAAAAACTATTGCTTTCCATAATCTCTTTACCGGATTTGCTGTACATCACGTACTTTGTTTTGGGACTATTGTTGTACATATTTCTTTTGTGTTTTATGGGATGTTACTTCTGGTTGCCTTTCTTGTTTTCTTCGATGTTCGCACTCTTCTTCGCATTTGCCCTTACAATCAGGACGATGCCGAGAATAATCCAAAAGATAGGACCGGATGGATTGTGTCCAGCAGAGATTGCTCCGATTGCACTAATTGCGCCGAGGATGATAGAGATAATTCCGAATGTTTTCATGATATGAGTTATAATTTTTCAATATTCAGTTGCAAAGATCTATGTCGTCATAGTTGTGATAATCATACTCGTCCGCTCTCTAATCATCATGGTGATTATTTCTATTGCGGATTTTCTCAATAACCCAAATAATTCCGAAAAAAAACAGAACAGCTGGTATCCAAGAACCTGGTTCACCTGCTTCCTCTGCAGCTTCGTGCATGTAGTATGCTTGAGCATTTGACATTTTCGGGAGCATCAGTAATGCGAGAGTAATAATCTTTTTCATATCGGTCTTGCGTTTTTGGTTTCTTCATCCGTTTATGACAGAAAAAACGAAAAGGTAACCC
>JAGHVI010000164.1 GCA_018064385.1 Candidatus Minthenecus merdequi | reverse complement strand
CCTTCTGCACTGAAAACGGAAGTCATTCCGATTTTCTTACCAATTAATCCTGGCATTTTGTTTTTTGTTTTTTTTAAGTTCAGAGGCTCGGCATTGGCTCCGAGGCGAGCTTACCATGCTTGAACCGGTTATAAATAAAATTATAATTGCGAATTATGGTTGAGTTTATCAAACCTTGATTTCAACCTCAACACCTGAAGGCAACTCGAGTTTCATCAACGCATCCACAGTCTTAGGAGTAGAGTTGTAGATGTCAATGAGACGCTTGAAGTTGCACAACTGGAACTGCTCACGTGACTTCTTGTTTACAAATGTTGAGCGGTTCACTGTAAAAATACGTTTGTGTGTTGGCAATGGAATTGGGCCAGAAACTACAGCCTGGGTTGCCTTCACTGTGTTTACAATCTTCTCTGCTGACTTGTCAACGAGAGTGTGATCGTAAGATTTCAGTTTGATACGAATCTTTTGACTCATCTTTCTTTTTTATTTATCTATCTATTATTATTTAATGTGTGGGTTAAGAGTCATTCGCTAACCCACACTGTTTAATCAATTAAAGCAAATCGGCACGACCTTGAGCCTCTTCTACAACTGGACGAGCCAAAGTTGAAGAGAGTTCAGCGTAATGCGAGAACTCCATAGAGGAAGTTGCACGACCGGAAGTGATTGTACGGAGAGCAGTTACATAACCGAATGTTTCGCTCAATGGCACTTTTGCTTTGACAATGCGTGCTCCTGTGCGGCTTGTCTCCATACCTTCAACCTGACCACGGCGCTTGTTGAGGTCACCGATAACATCACCCATAGATTCTTCAGGAGTAACTACTTCGAGTTTCATTATAGGTTCCATAAGAACTGGTTTGGCTTTAGCACAAGCGTTTTTGAATGCGAACTGTGCACAGAGTTCGAACGACAACTGGTCAGAGTCAACAGGATGGAAGGATCCATCAACAAGAGTAACTTTGAGTTGGTCAACAGGGAAACCAGCGAGTACGCCATTCTTCATAGCAGCTTGGAAACCTTTCTGAACTGATGGGATAAACTCCTTAGGCACATTACCACCCTTTACTTCGTCAACAAACTGAAGCGAACCCTCGAAACCTTCGTCAACAGGTCCTACTTTAACAATAATGTCAGCGAATTTACCACGACCACCTGATTGTTTCTTATAAACCTCACGGAGGTCAACAGTTTGGGTAATAGCCTCTTTATATGAAACTTGCGGACGACCCTGATTACACTCAACATGGAATTCACGTTTGAGACGGTCAATGATAATCTCAAGGTGAAGTTCTCCCATACCAGAGATTACAGTTTGACCAGACTGCTCGTCTGTACGGACAGTGAAAGTAGGATCCTCTTCTGCAAGTTTACCAAGACCTATACCGAGTTTATCAAGGTCAGCTTGAGACTTTGGTTCAACTGCAATACCGATAACTGGATCTGGGAAATCTATAGATTCAAGGACAATCTGCTTATCTTCGTCACAGAGAGTATCGCCAGTGCGAATATCCTTGAAACCGACACCAGCACCTATATCGCCTGCTGCAATTTCGTCAACTGGGTTCTGTTTGTTGGAGTGCATTTGGAAAAGTCGTGAGATTCTCTCCTTCTTGCCTGAGCGAGGGTTGAAGATATAAGAACCGGCAACAACTTTACCGGAATATACTCTGAAGAAACAAAGACGTCCTACATAAGGGTCGGTAGCGATTTTGAAAGCGAGAGCTGTTGTAGGCTCCTCATCAAGAGGTTTGCGTACAATTTTCGTCTCAGGGTCGCTTGGGTCGTGACCTTCAATATCAGGGTTATCCAATGGAGAAGGAAGATATGCACAGACTGCATCAAGGAGAGTCTGAACGCCTTTATTCTTGAATGAGGAACCACAAACCACTGGATAGACTTCCATAGCAATTGTAGATTTGCGAAGGGCCTTACGGATTTCGTCTTCGGTGATTGTAGATGGATCATCAAAATACTTTTCCATCAACGCATCATCAAAGGATGCAAGATTTTCCAGCATCTTGTCGCGCCACTCTTCAGCCTCGTTCTTGAGGTCAGCTGGTATTTCCTCTGAGGTATAGTCAGCACCCATTGTTTCGTCATGCCAATAGAGTGCTTTCATAGAGATAAGGTCAACTACACCTTTGAAAGAATCCTCTGCACCAATAGGAACTTGGATTGGACAAGGATTTGAACCCAGAACAGTTTTAATCTGAGTAACAACCTCAAAGAAGTTTGCACCAGAGCGGTCCATCTTGTTAACATAACAAATACGAGGAACACTGTATTTGTCAGCCTGTCTCCAAACTGTTTCAGACTGAGGTTCAACACCACCCACTGCGCAGAATGCAGCGACTGCTCCATCGAGGATACGAAGTGAACGCTCGACCTCAGCTGTAAAGTCAACGTGACCTGGAGTATCAATGAGGTTGATGCGATACTGTTTATTAGCCCAATTCCAACGTGTGGTAGTAGCAGCAGAAGTGATGGTAATACCACGTTCCTGCTCTTGCTCCATCCAGTCCATTGTTGCGGCTCCATCGTGTACCTCACCTATTTTGTGAGTCAGACCAGTATAGAAAAGGATACGTTCTGAAGTCGTAGTTTTACCAGCATCAATATGAGCCATGATGCCGATATTACGTGTAAGAGATAAATCGTGTTTTGCCATTTAGGTACTTAATTAGGATTAGAATCTGAAATGAGCAAAAGCACGGTTAGCTTCAGCCATACGATGAATTTCCTCTTTACGTTTGAATGCTCCACCCTGATTATTGAAAGCATCAACTATTTCGCCTGCGAGCTTCTCACTCATCGAGTGACCAGAACGCTTGCGAGCATAAAGAATAATGTTTTTCATAGAGATTGACTCCTTGCGGTCAGGACGGATTTCGGTTGGCACTTGGAATGTAGCGCCACCGATACGACGAGACTTGACCTCAACTTGAGGAGTAACGTTTTCCAATGCTGTTTTCCAAATCTCAACTGGAGATTTCTCCTCGTTTGGAAGTTTGTTTTTTACGATTTCAAGGGCACCATAGAAGATGCTGAAAGATATTGACTTTTTGCCGTCAAGCATAAGGTGGTTGACGAACTTTGTTACCTTTACGTCACCGAAGACTGGATCTGGAAGAATCACTCGCTTTTTAGGGGTTGACTTTCTCATTTTGTTTTTCGTGATTTTGTTTTTGCTTTGGCTGTTGTTGCTTCAAGTTTCACCTGCACGGCTACGCTTTACTCAACCTTCATCTTCACCAAATATCAAAAACCATTTTACAATAATGTTAGGTTTTTAAGAAAGGACTAAAAGTGTTTTTTACTTTTTAGCTGGAGCAGTCTTACCTGCTTTTGGACGTTTTGCTCCGTATTTAGAGCGACGTTGTGTACGATTTGCAACGCCAGCGGTATCGAGAGTACCACGGACGATGTGATAACGAACACCTGGAAGGTCTTTGACACGACCGCCACGTACAAGTACGATTGAGTGTTCCTGCAAATTGTGTCCCTCGCCTGGTATATAGGAGTTTACCTCCTTACCGTTTGTCAAACGTACACGTGCGACTTTACGCATTGCAGAGTTTGGTTTTTTAGGAGTAGTAGTGTAAACGCGCACGCAAACACCACGACGCTGTGGACAAGAATCGAGGGCAGGAGATTTGCTCTTATCCTCGAGAGAAGTCCTTCCTTTTCTAACAAGTTGTTGAATAGTAGGCATTTTACTGTTTAGTTTTTAATATTTTTACTTACTTCACTTTGAAATTTCAGGGCATAATCCACCCACATATTTCGAGGTGCAAAGGTACAACATTTTTTTGAACTGACCAACAGATAATTAAAAAATTTTCAAAGTTTTTTTTCAAGTGCATTTTTCTTGTCCATTTCACGTTTTTTTTCTAACTTTGCACTCAAATTTTAGAACATTATTTTATGGAATCATTAAGAGAAATATTTCGCATTGGAAATGGTCCATCATCATCTCATACGATGGGGCCTAAGCATGCTGCAGAGTTATTTTTAGATCGCATTAAAGAAATTAAATCAGACCATATCAATGTGACGCTTTACGGATCATTGGCTGCTACAGGTCGTGGGCACTTGACGGATAAGGCAATATTATCGATTCTTGCACCTGTGTTCAGAACAGAGATATTATGGTGTCCAGAGATAGTTCTGCCATATCATCCAAATGGCGTTAAGTTCGAAGCTTTGGACAAGAATGACACATTATTATATAGTTGGACAGCGTATAGTGTAGGTGGTGGAGCATTATTTTGGGAAGGGAAAGAGGAGAAAGCAAAGGAACAGGTTTATGATATGAACACAATAAGCGAAATAAAGAAGTGGGGTTACAGCGAAGGCAGGACCTTTTGGGAGTATGTTGATTTATGCGAAGGTCCAAGTATATGGGAACATTTAGACGAGGTTTGGCGAGTTATGTCAAATGCCATCAAACGAGGACTTAACACGGAGGGTGTTTTGCCAGGCGAATTGAAAGTTGCACGCAAAGCAACTAAATATTTTGTAAAATCGGACAGTTATGTAGGTGGACTTTCGTCTCGCGCAAAAATATATTCGTATGCCTTGGCTACAGCCGAGGAAAATGCATCGGGCGGACTTGTTGCCACGGCACCTACCTGTGGTTCTTGCGGGGTGCTTCCTGCGGTAATATACCATTTGCAACAATCACGCAATTTCTCGCGCGAACGCATTCTTCACGCACTTGCCACCGCTGGTCTATTTGCCAATGTTGTAAAAAGCAATGCTTCAATTGCCGGTGCAGAGGTTGGTTGTCAAGGCGAAGTTGGTGTAGCTTGCGCTATGGCAGCTGCTGCCGCTAACCAGATGTTCGGAGGAACTCTCAATCAGATAGAATATGCAGCCGAGATGGGACTTGAACATCACCTTGGATTGACATGCGACCCTATGTGCGGTTTGGTGCAGATACCTTGTATAGAGAGAAATGCTATAGCATCGGCAAGAGCTTTCGATGTTAACTTCTACTCTATGTTATCAGATGGTATTCATCGCGTCTCGTTTGACAGAGTTGTGGAAGTAATGAAAGAAACAGGTCACGACATTCCTTCGCTTTACCGCGAAACATCCGAGGGTGGTCTTGCAAAATATTCAACAGATTCAATCCAATGAGAAATTTGACATTGATATTCGTGCTTCTGATATGTTTTGGCATAATGAATGCACAGGAAAGTATAACAGAACGTTATGCAAGGTTTCTGACACCTACAGAGCAATATGTAGCAAACCGCACCAGTGTCAATATGAAAATTGACGGCATACTGGATTCAGACGAATGGGGACAGGCAAACACAACCAACCTGTTCACGGACATCTCTGGCGAGGGATACCCCGCTCCTCGTTTCAAGACAACAGCAATGATTTTATGGGACGATGACTTCCTTTATGTCGGAGCGACAATGGAAGAACCTGATGTTTGGGCGTACATAAGAGAGAGGGATGAAGTTATCTACTTTGACAACGACTTTGAGATTTTCATTGACCCTGATAACGATGGTAAAAACTATTTCGAGATGGAGTTCAATGCAATAGCCAATATTTTCGACCTGATTATCGAACACGCATACCGTTCTCCTGACAGTTGTTTCGTAACTTTCGGATGGGATGCCCCAGGGTTGAAGGTTGCTACTAATGTTTATGGCACACTGAACAATAACCGCGACACAGATAAAGGTTGGACCATTGAGGTCGCCATACCACGCAAGGCTGTCAACCACGAGTTTACAAATATCCTCAAAGAGGGAAATATCCTTTCTATAGGATTCTCACGTGTAGAGTGGCAGACAGAGAAATTGAAAGACGGGAACTACAAAGTAAAGACGGATAAAAACGGCAAAAAATTGCCAGAAGACAATTGGACGTGGGGAGCGACAGGACGCGTAGCAATGCACATGCCTGAGAGATGGGGAAAAGTTTATTTGTCAGGTAGTCAAAAGGGAAACACATTTCCCGAGATTTCTGACCGCGACTTAAAGACCGTTATGTGGGCTATGTTCTACCGCCAAGAGGAGGAACATAATCGCAAAGGACGATACCTAACAGAGATAGCATTAAGCGAAAAGGAGAGGCAGATGATAGAAGGTGCTGATATACGTATCGAAGCTACGACTAACACATACGAAATTATTGCTACTAAAACGGATGGTGATATAATAATACTGAACCATAAAGGAGCCATTACTCACAAAAAGAGTCTGACGCCTGGCATCAAGGCTTATGGATGGTATGTTTGGGAGAGCGACAAAGTGTCAGAGGACAGCCTTTTTATTCTTTTCCGTGAGTGGCACAGCCATGGATTGAGGGGAGTGTGCGTAAACAACGGTTTTGATTACGAGAAGATTGCTCGTTGCGCACTCATAGCCCACCGTGCAGGTTTAGAGTATCATGCATGGGCTCCTACTATGATTCATGGAGGGAAGGATTCGACATGGTACACGGTCAACAGATGGGGTAAATCGGCATTCGTAGCAAAAGATAGAGCATATGTTGAGTATTACCAAACACTGGACCCTCACAATCCTGATGTTATCAATTTTTTGATTGAGGCATATTTGAAAATGGCAGCCATACCGCATGTTGATTACGTCCAGTTGGATTATATACGTTATGCAGATGCCATTCTGGCTGAAGGGTTATGGGATAAATATGATGCACAAATTCACCACCAATGGCGCGACAAAAAAGGTAAAGTGCACGAATATCCAGGGGCAGACTATTGTTATTGCGATGCTTGTTGTGCAGATTTTTCAAGCAGGAGTGGCATTGATATTCGCAAAGTGATTGAGCAAGGAGGCGACCCTGCGACAATTGCTGAATGGGCTCAGTTCCGTTGTGATGTAATCACAAAATTGGTCAATAGCATTTGCGACACACTTCATGCACACGGGTATAAGATTAGTGCAGATGTTTTCCCGGGTCCTGAAGGTTATGCTGAGCAGATGGTGCGTCAGCAGTGGAGAAAATGGAATGTTGATATGCTTTTTCCGATGAATTATAACGACTTTTACCTGAAAGATGCCCGTTGGGTATGCGAGATAACTAAGCAGGAGTGCCAAGGTATGAAGAAACCTATTTTCAGTGGTTTGTTTATATGCCCTGATTGGCAGAACAAAGCGGATGTCACTGACCCAGAAAATTCAGGACTTATTCCTTCAGAACTTGGAACAGCGATAAAAGGTTCGATAGCGGCAGGTGCTGCAGGAATCTGCCTTTTTACACCAGACCGTATGTCGGAGGAGCATTGGAAAATCTTTGAACAGATTGTTCTGTCACGATAATCAGTTGTCAAAAATCGGGTAAAATCGGTGGGTGAGAAAAAATTGGAGGTGAAAATTTAAGGGGTGGTTATAGGTGCACCACGGATTTTATTTTTCCAAGTGTATGCTGAGTCACATCCAGCAGACTTTATAACGTGGATAACTTCTCCTTTGCAGGAAGAACAAGCACTATAGTTGTTGGATGTATTGTGCCTACCAAAAAACTTGTGAAATTGTTGTCCAAGTCAAAAATAATTCATACCTTTGCGTGCGAAAATAGACACTAAAAAGGCAAAGTGTTGGCATATTGGATAAATTGTTGAGGCACAATTGATTTTAGTATATTTAGAACGAAAGATATTGCATAAAAAGTAATTGCAAATACTCTTTTTTGTATTAAAAACGTATCTGCAAATACTTTTTTTGTATAAAATATAGTATTCAAAAATACTTTTTATATCAAATGGAAATACAAACAATAGAAGGCTTGTACCTTACTTCAAACCGAATGGTGGCACGCACAGCAACAAAATTTCACAGGTATTTATACGATGAAATTTGTTGGGGAGCTACAATAATTGGTATAAAAGGAGCACGCGGTGTAGGCAAGACCACTATGTTGCTGCAGCGTATAAAAGAGGAATTTCAGGACTCACCAGAGAAAGCTCTGTATGTGTCACTCGACAATATGTGGTTTAAGACGCATTCTTTGACGGAAGTAATTGAATACCATTATACTCACGGAGGTACGCATATCTTTATTGACGAAGTCCATAAATATGAGAACTGGCAGACACTGATAAAAAATGTTTCAGACGAATATCCAGATTTGCATATTGTATATACAGGTTCGTCAATGCTTGAGATTGACCAGAGGGAAGGAGATCTTTCGCGTCGCCAATTGACATATATATTGTATGGAATGTCATTTCGAGAATATCTTGAGTTTGAGAATGTGACACAAATTCCAGTTATTGGTCTTGAGGAACTTCTTTCCAGCCACCAGCGCATTGCAATGAAAATCACGGCAGAAGTAAGAGTGCTCGGTCATTTTGACAAATATCTCAAACATGGCTATTACCCTTTCTATAAAGACGACATATATAGCTTTGACCAACGATTACAGTCAGTTATCCGTACAGTTCTTTACGAGGATCTTCCTGCTGTCGAAGATGTCGCATACGAAACTATACGTAAGACCGAAAGGATGTTGATGATATTGGCAGAGCATGTGCCTCAGACGCCCAATATGAATGAACTCTATGGACAATTGGAAACAAATCGCAATATGGGCATTAAGATGCTGTCTCTGCTGGAGCGTGCCGCATTGTTGTCATTTCTCTCGTCGGAAGCAAAAAGCATGAAGCAATTGGCAAAGCCTGACAAGATATTCCTTGACAATTCCAACTTGATGTATTCATTGACTGCCGGTGCTCAGATAGGAACGGTGCGTGAGGTGTTTTTCAATAACCAGTTGAAAGTCGTCAATGAAGTGAACTACCCAAAACAAGGAGACTTTCTTGTCAATCACAAATATCTTTTTGAAGTCGGTGGACGCAACAAGACATTTGACCAAATCAAGGACATTGAGAATAGTTACCTTGCGGTTGACAGTATAGAGACAGGTCATGGCAATCGCATACCATTATGGATGTTCGGATTGCTATACTAAGAGATGAAGTCAGAAAAAAACCGTCATTGTCAAATTCAATGGCGGTTTTTTGTTATACCCAAGTATTGATAACAGTTGTCAGTTACGTTTGGTACAAGTGTATGAATTCAAGTACGAATAATCAGCTCCAAGATTGATAGTATAAATACTTTTGAATTTAATCTGTGGCAGATTGTTTTCAAAATTACGGAAGATAAAATCAATCATAATCTCGGTGGAGTCGTAGTAGTAATCACTCTGGCAAGGGTCAAGAATCAGAATGTTGTCTTTTTCAGTAGCTGTGGTAGAGAAAAACACCTTCTCTTCGCCTTCGTTGGGATGGTTGTAGAAAGTGGCAGTGACATTAAGTTTTCCATTATCGCCAGTTACAATTGTGAGGTAACCGCTCTCGGGAGGATTCCTTTTGCCAGTCATTTGTTCAAAAAATTCATTTTCGAACCATTTTCCTTCGCTGTCAGTAACACTATCATAAACCATATCTAAATCGTAAACACCTACGAATTGGCTGGTTGGTTCAGGATCTGGAGTTGGAGAAGGTTCATTGTCGTCATCTTTTTTGCAAGATAAAGTTGCCACACTAATTGCGATAAAAAGCATAGCATAGAAAAACAAGTTCTTTTTCATAATTAAAAATATTGTTGCGATTAGAAGGATATAAGAATTCCAGCTGTAAGTTGGTCAGAACGGAATTTACCCTCATGTTTCATACGGTTGACAAGTCCCCATTCGTATTCAAATCTCAAACCAAATCTGCCGAATTTGACCACAGCGCCCAAACCAAGAGGAATATCGAACCACTTCATTTCTTTGAAGTCAGAGGATTTGTCTGTATGTTTACTTCCATTAATTTTTTCCGTTATTCTTCCATTTACATAATCGTAGAAGAGGTAATTTTTGCTATTCAACTCAAAGGTCTGGTGTGTAGCGACATTGAAGTTCAACGAAGGACCACCATAGACAGTGAAAGAACTGGTTCCACCAAAAGGCATAGAGAAACCGAATTTGATAGGAACAATGATATTATGATTGAAGAATTTTATGTCGCCACTGCCTGAAAGTTGTCCTTTGAGAGGGACATCGGGCATTGATACGTTTTCCTTGAAGCGGGCAGTAAACTGATACTGAACACCTGTGACGAGAACCAATTTTTTGTAGAGTTTCTGCTGAAGGTGAATGCCAAGATTGAAACCATGGGCAAGTTTGTCATCCTCGCCACTCCACACAGTTTTGATGTAGTCAGCATCGGTGTGAACATCCTGATAACTATAATTAAGAGTGAAGGCTGTGTAACTGAGATCATCTCCATAGAGAGGATGGAGTGCGACTGTGAAGGAAAAGACAATAACTAAAAGGTAGAATTTTTTCATAACCATATAATTTGCGTTTTACTTGAGTGCAAAGGTACGAAATTATTTTGAGATGACCAAGGAATAAAAGTATATTTTTTGCAAAAAAAAGGGCAGCATCAAAAGTGATGCTGCCCTATATAGAGTAAGAAAAATTAAGTTAACCTACAAAAGAAGCTTACTTAACTATAAGTTTCTGGAGGTAAACGTTTCCTGTCTTTGTAATTACGCGAACGTAGTAGAGACCAGAAGCAGAGATACCAGTAACTTCGATAGGGTAAGTTTCAGGAACGAAGCTTTCGACAAGCTGACCGAAATTATTAAGAATCTCGACCTTCTCAATTTCGTCAAACTCACCATAAACGAATGCGGTAGCACCAGCGTTCACTGGGTTAGGTACGATGCTCATGTTGATATCAGATACTTCTTCCACATCATCACCGTGGAGAATGAGGTGGAGTGTTACGATGGAGTCACAACCCTCAACAGACTGGAGTGTATCAGTGTAATCGCCTGATACAGTGTAAGTATTGTTGTGCCAAGTGAACGACTCAGCGTAAACTTCGGCAGTTGTGTCAGTACGCTGGGTAGCAACGAAAGTAAGATGGATTCTTGCCACAGAGTCGCACTGAGCATCGACAGTCTTGGTATTGACAATGACAGTTGTATCAGCAGTAACCGTAACAGTTATACCATAACCAACGTAAGTATAACCTTCGCAAGCAAAGTCGTAATAATCCGCTGGAGTAGGTGTAGTTTCGGTTGCAATGATTGTGTAAGTCACATCGCAACCAGTAGCATTAACACGTACAAGAGTGTATGTACCAGCAGTAGTGATGGTTGTATCAACAACGAATACTGAACCACCAGTACAGAAGGTTACGTAGATTGTAGAATCAGTGTCGTAAACAGTAAGGTTGAGAACCTTGGTTACAGGACAGCCGAAAGCACCTGTAGTAGTAACACGATAAGTGCCGGACTGGGTGTAATTGTTACCCTCGAAGGTATATGTTTCACCCTGGCAGATAGCAGCGTTGGTTGTTACGACTGAATCGACAACGAAGAGGTTGAGAGTGATTGTGTCGTTGCAGCCCAATCGGTTGACAGTATAAGCAACGTAAGTACCGGACTGAGTGAGGTTCTGTCCATCGAATGGATAGACATCGCCCTGGCAGATGGTATCATTGATAGTCTCACGCGAAGGGAGCACATAGAGATAGAGAGAAACTGTAGAGTCGCAACCTGTTGACGAAGCACCAGGGAATGTCTGGAAGAAATATCCAAGGTGGGTCATGTTTGCAGGGATATTGAAGAGTCCCTCGTTGTAAGGCTGACCAGCGCAGATTGTATCGTGATACTCAGTCACAATTTCAGGAAGGACATGGAGAGTGACAGACATTGCTGTATCAGGAGTACCAGCGATTACTGCAGGAACAACTGTTGTCAGAGTAGTGTCGCCAGGAGCGAGAGAACCAGGAGCACAAGTGAAGCCATGACCGGTGTAACCCTGACCGAAGCAGAGGGTCTCCTCGTAAGCAGGACCCTGAATCAACTTGTTGATACGGATATCGTCGATGTAGAGGTAGTAAATACCGTTAGCACGGAATGCAGGACGGGCACCTACCGGAACATTTGCAGGGTATGTCACCACGAACTCTGAATAAGCAGTGTTGTAAGGAGCAGTCTGCAGGCGTACGAACGAGGTGGTATTGTCTGGGTTAGAGAGATAACCAACTTCGAGAACTGCAAGACCTGTAGAAGTGCTGTTGTAGTTCTTGTACCACATCGAGAGACGCTTGCCGGCA
>JAGHVI010000195.1 GCA_018064385.1 Candidatus Minthenecus merdequi | reverse complement strand
AACCTACTCCATACGGACAGTGAATATGATTATCAAACATTTACAATCAAACCAACAACAATATGCGTGACTATACCTTCGACAATATGCCAATCGTCTCAATCTCAGGCAAACTAAGTCGCAAAAGTGAAGTCTATTACCGTACCATAAACGGGAAAATTTACGCATATCTCCTTTGAAAACTAATCAAAAAAAATAAGGTTGACTACTGCCGGTAGTCAACCTTATTTTTTGCCCTTACAATAGACAATCACTTCAATTTCCTAACCCCAACAAATAACCCCAAAAGCAACATCATCGGAATAATACAATCGCCTATTGGTGAATTCGCATCAAAATCCGAGCACTCACCAAACTCCTGTAAATCAGGTTCATCAACCAAGTTGCCGCTTTTGTTCGTTGTTACCGCCATTGACACTGGACGATCTGAAATAGCAATCCGGAAATCACCATTTGAAGTATAGTTCTCGTTCGAGCGACCAACTCTCACACCTGTCATATTGTTATTGCTGAAATGACGCCAATCGCTTATGTAATTGTTGGAACTCGTTTTTCTGATGTCGTCAGTGATACTCAATTCATTTGAAATGAGTCCCTTGTTGAATGACATAGCATTAATGCTGCAGAACAGGAACACTAATAATGCGAGGATTTTGTTTGTCATTGTCATATTTCTTTATTTTTTTGCTCTGTTATAATACCTTATTTTACTACAAATTTACAATTTACACTTCCGCAATGTATTATATACACACCTGCTGGAAGGTCTGGCAACTCGAACATTGGTCCGTTACTGGAATGTTCTGTCCATAAATGTCTCCCGAACAAATCTGTTATATAGACCATCTCGTTCGTTTCCTTAAAGCCGCTCAACAATGCATAGTTCCCTATCACTTCTATCATCTCTTTTTCTGATACAACAAATTCTGTTCCATCATCGCGGCGTCCAACAATCTCAAAACGTTCTGATTCTTCACTATGCTTGCCAGTGAATTTATAACTTTCTCCTGCCAGGATATTTGTATATTTTCTTGTCACACGGTCCAGCAAATATAATTCGCTGTAACCCTCAAGACGTTCTGCATTGAACGATATTGTGCACAATGCACCATCTGCCGATGCCCTGTAACCTATTTTTTGTCCCAGAATTGAGTTGGTTGCGTTAACAGCCGTATATCCGAAATCGTTGATGACGAATATCTGTGGACGATTGCTTTCTCTTATCTTTGTTCCATCATATCCATTGTCAAACGACGATGAGCATTTGTCTGATTCTACCAGGAATAACTGATCTTCAACATCGTCTATTGACATTGTTACAGTCAATATGTTGAAATGCTCTTTCTCTCGAGGAGCATACATAGCACCGCTTGCTTCTTTTGCCAAGGCTTCGTTGCCTATAGTCAGTTTCGCTCCAGTACCTTTGGCTTTTATCAGGAACGATTGGCTGCTTGCTATCTTGTTTGATATAGCTCCAGCGTATATTGCTTCGCCTGTGGCTTTTGGATATACCACAAACGAACCGTCTTTGTCGTTCTCCCACTCCAAATGACTGCGGGTGTTGAAGAAATAGAATGTCTCTTCAACATTGCCACTGAACGTTACTGAGTTGCTTGTCATATCAACAGGTGCCGACCAACTGTTCGTGATGAGATTCACACCACGGTTAGGAGTTTCTTGCGCTCCAGTGTATGACAGTAAGTATGTATGACTTTGGCTTGTAGGTATGAGCGTAGAGGTGTATGCATATATGTGGTTATCTGTGTTGTAGTTGGCCATACTGTAGCCGTCCCAAGGTTCCCCATTGCTGAAATTTCCACTTCTGTTGTATGCAGGAGGTGTTGTCTCCCAGCAGTTTGTGCTGTTTTGGGTTTCGTTCCAACGCAAGATTACCACATCCCATCCATTCAGAACTGGATTCTCACCCGCAAAACCGCGATATTGCCATGCTGGGTTGTTTTTCCCTGCGATTGGCACATCGTTTGGATTGATTGTCCCTTTTATGTAACTCTCAACCGTAGCCTTTGGCGAACCTTCCGCAAAGAGCACTGTTGCGCTATTGTTTTCGTCTGCCTTTAGCGTAAGTCTCTCTGCTGAATTGTTGGTCAGTGTCCCTGCAACTTCCAGCACTGCGTCTGCGTTGACAGTCAGCGAACCCGACTCTGTTATCGTAAGACTGAGGCACGCAGAATGACTTTCAATCGTACAAGGTGACTCGATGCTTGCATTGTATTCATTTGTTGGAATAATTCCTCCTGGAGACCAGTTATTTCCGTTATCCCACCTATTATCTTGCGTAGCTACGAAATGCAATGTTGCATCGATTGTGATGTCCAATGTTTCATCGGTCGCGGCTTCGGTATATTCGTCACCTGCCTGATGTGCGGTGACAGTTATTTTTCCACCTTTGGCTATTGTCAAAACATTCCCGCTGAGTGTTGCCACTCCACCACCATCATTGTCCAAGGTGTATGTGATAGGCATTTTGGTCGTTTTGCCATATTCTGGCTGGTTGGATTCTGCTTCAAGAGTCAATGTCGAGCCAATGTCAAAAATCGAATATGACTCTGCTGTTTTCCACGAAATGGTTTGTACTCTTTTTTTGCCTTGTCCTTTCAGTGTGTATGTATAAGTCTTGACGCTCCCGCTATCATTGTCATCGGTGGTGTACCCCTCGATTGTCAATGTAGCATTGTGTGTTCCGTAAGTGGTTGGATTGTACTTTATGATAATGTCCAAATTTCCCCATTGACTGCAATCGTGGATTGCTCCCATAACTGCAGACTTGTTTACTATCGTGAAATTGGTCTCGTCGTCCAGTGTCAGTGATACAGCTTTGTGCAGTGCCGAATAGTCAACCTTAATGGTTTCGTTAACCGAGGTTGCCCCTATTGTATGGGTACCGAAATCTATTGTTGAGTTGTTCGGATGGTTCGTAATTACATCAAAATAAGACAGTTGAGAGTATTCGGTGATAATAAGTTCTTTTTCTTTTTCCTCGATTCCTATGAATCCACCTGTACCTGTCAGACTGACTGTCAGTAATGTAGGCTTGTGTTTTGATGTTTTGTTGTACGTATATGTTATATATTCACTACTACTACCTAATGTATAACCGTATGTTGTGTTCACTAAAGTGTTTGTACCATCCGAGATATTAAGTGTTGGCGTACCAAAATTGTAATTCAGCGTTGCAGTGAATTTTCGGCAAGGAGCACCGGTCAGTGCGAATGTTGTCTCACCTCCTGTGCCTGATGTATTGAAAGTGTTGTTATTAGGGTTATTAAGCACTGATACTATACAGTTGTCACCGTTTGCCAGAATTGTCACTGGGATGTCAGTCAACGTAGCGCTTTCGTATTCGCTTTCAGCGTCATTTGGTGTCGAAGTGATGGTTACTTTTGTGTTGCCTGAGACGTTTCCCCGTATGGTGAACGGCTGTACAAAATTGGTTGCATCGTATGTGCCTTTGGATATCGTCACTTTGCTGTCTGCCGAGGTCATTGTGATATCTGCATCAATGTGTGTCGATGGGTCCTTCGAGTCGTATGCATATACGTTTACTGTTATGTCTTCGTTCAACACAACATAGTGGATATTGTTGGAGTACGATATCTTCTGAATCTTTTTGTCTGTAGCAGTGATGTCAGCCGAACTTTGTCCTGTGAAGTCGTCCGACCCATCCAATGTCTCGACATGAACAGTGATATTTGCACTGCCTGCCGACAATGCCAGAATCTGCGAACTGTCAACCGTAAAACCTGTTGGCGCATTGCTGTAATCATAGAAATCACCGCTTGACACTGTGTTTACAGTATAATAAAGCCGAATGTATGAATTGTATGTCTGATTGTTAATGGCAGCCATGCCTGTTACAGGGTCCATTGTTGCAATTGTTGTGTTAACCCAATTGATTTCACCCGAAAGGTCAACCTGCGACCCCTGACCATCGCATTTTATAAGTGGGTATTTCACAATCGTGTTGTTTGCTCCTGTTGCATACAGGTAAATCTCTTTGTCGTTGTATTGTCCTTTATGGAATGGATTGAACGAGATAGTATGCTGTCCGTCGGTCGGTGCAAATGCGGCTGATTTGCCATCAACCATATATGTGTTCATATCATCTGAGGATATTTTCAACCCTGGAATGTTGTTCAACCCGGTTAATGTAATTTGTTTTGTTGTTGGACTTGTGGTGCGTGCATCGGCATTCCCAAAGTTGAATTCCTCGACAGCGTTTGCATAACCTGATATCTCTATTTTATAGTCGTTCGTAGTTTTTAATCCGAAGGCGTTGTCGTGTATGGTTATTGTGTGACCGGTTATGTCTGTGTTGTTTTGTGGTAGGAATGCCACGGTGAACTCACCGTTAGCAGGCTGTGTCACCACAAATTGAACATCATCCGATGTTATTGTATAACCTGCCGACGAAAC
>JAGHVI010000061.1 GCA_018064385.1 Candidatus Minthenecus merdequi | reverse complement strand
GTCTGATATACTTCACCTCATTTACACGATTGGTAAAGAATTCATCCTCCACCACAGACCCAAACTTGAAAGGATTAACCATATATTGCCAAGTTAGAATTTCGGATACAAAGGTAGTAATAATAATTGGAATGACAAAATCCACTACGAAAAATTTCGTAACGAAAATTCTCGTAGTGGATTACAAATTGATTTACAGACACATAAATCCATTATGAGAATTTCGTTTCACTGCTTCAAATCCATTTGTTGAATGGCAATATATGTATGGTATGATCCTTATACTGAATCGCATCCTCCGTATCGAACGTGATAATCTGCAGGTTGTCGCAATTCAATTCCGTTGCGCACTCAACCAAAGCAGAGATTTCTCGTTTGAGAGTCCGTGCGTTACTTATATCGTATGAAACCTGAATTAGTTGCTGAATGTATGGTCCTCGCCGTATGACGAAATCAACCTCCTTGTCGTTTCTCGAACGGTAATAGAACAGTGATTTTTCTTCGTCGTAACCCCTACGGCGAAGTTCGACAAATACAGCATTCTCAAGCAAACGTCCCAAGTTTTCACTCAAATTGAACCCTGCACCAAACACGAAACCATTATCTACCACATATACTTTCCGTGGCGCCTTCATCATGATTTTCAATTTATTATCATAACGTGGCAGGTAATAAAAAAGGTAGGGTTCATGCAGATAGCCACAGAACTTCTTGACAGTGTTCTCACTTTTCATGCCAAGGTATTCGCTTAACGAGAGTGTCGTAAACGGATTGCAGAAATTCGAAAGCAAGTAGTTGGCAAGGTTGAAAAGTTCCGTCACCTTGCGAATCTTATGACGTTGAGCCACATCTTTCGTGACTATGGCAGTAAAGAGTGTTTGCAGATAACTGGAAGTCATTTGACGTGCCTGAAAGGTTTCGGGATAACCGCCAAGTCGGAGATATTCTTCATAAATGATGCGTGCATTTGCCTTTTGTTCCGGGCGGACGGCAGCAGCATCTATGCCATAATATCTGAATGTTTCAGACAAACCAAATGGCAGCATTTCTATCTCAACATACCGACCCGTCAACACAGTTGCCATCTCGCTACTCAACATTTTGGCATTGCTGCCCGTAATAATAATATTAATGCCTCTGCGATACAGTTTTGCTATCCATAAATCCCAT
This sequence comes from Candidatus Minthenecus merdequi, assembly GCA_018064385.1. Classification (GTDB taxonomy): domain Bacteria; phylum Bacteroidota; class Bacteroidia; order Bacteroidales; family Paludibacteraceae; genus Aphodosoma; species Aphodosoma merdequi. The sequence goes on along the minus strand of JAGHVI010000061.1, from coordinate 8,220 downwards.
CCTTCAAGATTCTGCACCTCGTCCAGCAACAGAAACTGGTATGAAGGATACACACTGTCAAGAGCAGACATTACGACATCTTCGTTCCAAAGCGAAAGCAACTTTGCATCATCAAAATTAAGATACGCTAAACGACAATCTCTCAACATCATAAGGGCGAAAATAGATTTGCCGGAACGACGAGGACCCGTAATTAGCTTAATCTGATGATTTTGTAACAAGAGAGAAACATCATAGCGAGATTGCCTGCTGACGTATGGCATAGACAGAAGTCGTTCACATTCCTGACGTTGTTGTTGGATAGTCGTGAGCATATCTTGGCATTAAAAGAAAGACGTTAAGTTATCCGCATTTTTATATGTATATTGCGGAAAATAGTACAAAATATCCGCAGTACAGCATCTATAATGCACAAACTTCATATATGTTTTACAAGTGCCATTAAATCTGAACCATCTGGAACATAGGAACATCAGCATGATATTCTACAGAAACAGGTCGATTTCACATCTACGAAGGTTTGCAGTTGCAAAGGTACAATAATTTTCTGAGGTGACAAAATGTTTAAAATGTTTTTTCGCGAAAACACGAATTTTTCTGGCACGACAGCAAATTGTATTTACTACTGCTTAGTTGTCTGCAATGAAAAAACTGTCTGAGTAACAACAACTCATCTTTTCGTCCTACAATCATATCAAATATTTTTTTGAAAGTGCATTGATTGGGACAGAGATTCGCACTCGTTTTTCTTTAGACGCACTGAAAGCAAAACTGAATGAAGACTCATCCCCATTTTTGTCTACTACTCCGATTATTGTTTTTTGAAGCCAGATTCTTCGAGCATTACTGCAGTACTACTCGAAGAAACAAAACAATCTGGTCTTGAACGTTATATCTATAACATAAAAATGGAGGCAGAATTTGCCTCCATTATCGCATTATATGTAATTTACAGGTGAGTTCTATAAATTCATTTTGAGGGTTTTTGAAGTTTATTTTTAGCAGATTGCTGTGCGAAAGAAGGGAGCAATGCGGGCATTGTGACCGACTGACAAGCAGCAAGATGCAAAATTACTGCAAACCGAAAGCAAAGAGCTTGCTCATTTGCTGAGGTGCAGCGCAATTTATCAAAAATAAATTCAAAAGCGTCCAATTATGAACCATCCGCCTTGCAACTTAAAAACATAATTAATAGAACCACCCTTATAGAACTACCCTAAAATGCGAAAACTTTTTCTCTTTCTGTTCTTCCTCCCTTTGATGACCCTCAATGCCAATAACTCTCCTTTGTTGGTTCATTCTACTCAATTTATTCGTGTCTATAATCTCCAACCTGAGGGATTCGTTATTGTCTCGACCGACAGAGCAACGCCCGAAATTCTTGGTTTCTCGGATCATGGTGCTTTCGATTCAGACTCTATTCCAGACGCACTTGCTGACCTCCTTATATCGTACGAGAACGAAATTCAACGTTTCGGCTCACACGTCGAACGTCCATTTTTCGACTTTGCCAGACTTGATGCTGCCCCTGACAATATCATTGTCGCACCTTTGATTAAAACTAAATGGGCGCAAGGTACGTATTATAACAGTAAATGTCCCGCAGACTCAAACGGACAAGGTGGACACGCTCAGGTGGGTTGTGGTGCGGTAGTTATGGGACAAGTGATGCGCTACTGGCTTCATCCTGAGCATGGAGCGGGGTCTCATTCATACGTATGTAATTTTGCGGCTTATGGGTATGGCAATTACGGTACGCTTTCTGCAGATTTCGAGAATACCTATTATGACTACGAACATATGCCTTCCAAACTCACTGCTTCTTCGACCGAACAGGAGGTTGATGCTGTCTCGACTCTTCTTTTTCATTGCGGTGTTGCTTGCAATATGGCTTATGGACCATCTGCTTCAACTGCTCAGTCTGGTAGCATTGTTTCTGCTCTCAAAAAGTATTTCCGTTTTCAAAATACCGTTCGTTATGTCGAGAAAAGTCAGTATTCATCTGCCTCTGACTGGCATTCTCTTCTGCAATCTGAGTTGAACGATAGTGCTCCTTTCTTTTATGGTGCTTCGGGTTCTCGTGGCGGTCATGTCTTTATCTGTGATGGATATGGCGAGAAAGATTCCGAAACCTATTATCATCTGAATTGGGGTTGGGGTGGCAATTATGATGGTTGGTTCAAAATTTCGGATTTCACCCCTGGTCCATACGATTTCAACGATAACCATGCTGCAATTGTTGGCATTCGTGGTGACCATCTTCCTCCTTCTGCTGTAGTCGATGTCGTTGATAGCCCTCAAAATTCATCAACTAAAGTCGAAAAAATTTTCATCGATGGACATATTTATGTCAAAGTAGGAGATCGTCTTTTCACCCTTATGGGACAGCCGGTTAAATAAAAAAAGAGACGGAAAATAAAATCCGTCTCTTTTTTTAAGAACTTACCTTAATTTCGTTTTCCCAAGATTGACAAAATGCGAATGAACAGGTTGATGATGTCAAGGTATATATCTACAGCCGAATCTACTGCATTATCAAATGTTTTGGCATAAGCTTGCGACCGAGAGAAGTCATAGCCAATGTAAAACGAAAACAGCACTACGAATATCAAATCAAACAAGATACCTTGATACCCGAATACTAATATGCTGATTATCTCTACTATGAGAGTTATCAGCAGTGTTATCCCCAATGTTGCACCCATTCTGGCGAAAACTTTTGGAAAGGCAGCACCAAAACCCATCATCAATAGTGTGATGAACCCTGTCAGAAATGTCGCTTTTGCTACTATCATAGGAGAAAACATAGGAACATATATTGCTAAAATTGCTCCCATAGGAACAACAAGCAGGTTGTAGCCAATGAACGAAATGCGTGCGCTTTTGCTTTTGTAAGCCATAACGATTCCGGTTATTCCAAAGACGATATATCCTATCAAGATAACATAGTACATACCTGGGTTGTGATTGATGAAAACAGTAAGGTCGTGTCCAAAAAACCACACCATCACTGCATTCAGTAGTAGTCCGTATGCCACTGTTCCTCCCAGAACAACGTTGTACAATGAATCGCTGATGATATTTTCGCCTTCAGCAGCGACCCCACGTTCAAGTATTCTCTCCTCTCGTGTAGAGAGTTCATGACCATCTTCTGCGGTCTTTGTTCCAAATAATCCCATACTTATAATTTTTTTTGATGATTTTGTGTCTTATCTGAAAATTTAGTCTTTTGACGATGCAAAGTTACAAAAAAAATTCGTATCTTTGCACTTTACATAAGAAAAAATTATATATGAAAAAATATCCTCTATTACAAGATGTTATAATAACAGATGTGGCAGCTGAAGGGAAGGCACTTGCTCGCATCGGGGACGTTGTACTGTTTACTGAGTATGCAGTTCCCGGCGATGTTGTCGATGTGCAAGTGACAAAGAAGAAACATTCGTATATGGAAGGCCGTGTTGTGGAGTATAAAAAACTGTCGGATGTGCGCTGCCAACCATACTGCCGGCACTACGGCATCTGCGGCGGCTGCAAATGGCAGATTCTGCCTTACGAAGAACAGATTCGTCACAAACAACAGCAAGTGGTTGATGCCCTGACACGAATCGGACATCTGACTCTGCCTGAAGTCTCGCCTATTCTTGGTTCTGCCAAAATATACCAGTACCGCAATAAATTGGAATATACATTTTCAAATCGTTGTTGGATACCTTTTGGCGTTGACCGAGAGCAACTTTCCCCTGAACAACTGTGCGGTGTAGGCTTCCATATTCCTGGAATGTTCGACAAGGTACTTGATATTCAAACCTGTTGCCTGCAAGACGACATAACAAACAGAATACGAAACGAAATCCGTTCGTATGCTCTGGAACACAACCTGGAATTCTTCAATCTCCGTTCGCAGGAGGGATTCCTCAGAACCCTGATGATTCGCAACACTACAACGGGTGGCTTGATGGTGCTTCTGGCATTCAAGAAAGAGATGAAGACGGAGAGAGAAGCGTTGCTGACTCATCTTGATGAAACATTTCCTGAAATCACGTCACTCCTTTATGTGATCAATCCGAAATGCAACGATACGATTACCGACCAGGAGATTCACCTCTTCAGCGGCGATGAGGCAATATACGAGCAGATGGAGAATCTCCGTTTCAAGATAGGACCTAAGTCTTTCTATCAAACCAACTCGGAACAAGCTTACGAACTGTATAAAGTCGTCCGACGTTTTGCAAGTCTTACCGGCGAAGAACTGGTTTATGACTTATATACAGGTACAGGCACAATCGCTAACTTTATCGCGCATTCGGCTCGTAAAGTGATTGGCATTGAGTATGTCCCTGAGGCGATAGAGGACGCTAAAGTGAATTCGGAGATTAACAATATCAGTAACACTGTTTTCGTTGCAGGTGATATGAAAGACATTCTGACTGACGACTTTATCGCAGAGAATGGACGACCGGATGTAATCATTACCGACCCTCCTCGCGCAGGTATGCATGAGGATGTGGTGAAGGTGATACTGAACGCTGCACCTCAGAAAATTGTGTATGTAAGCTGCAACCCTGCCACACAGGCACGCGACCTTGCATTGCTCTGTGCGGATTACCAGATTGCTGCCGTACAACCGGTTGATATGTTTCCTCACACGCATCATGTCGAGAATGTTGTCCAATTGATACGAAAATGAATTATTCCGACAATCTGAACGCAAATAAGGTTTTCCCTGTTCTGTCGAAGACTGCTGACCAGCTTGGGCTGGAGTGTTATGTGGTCGGTGGCTGGGTGCGTGACCTTCTGTTGGGTCGTCCTTCGGAGGATATTGATGTCGTGGTTGTCGGCTCGGGTATAGCAATGGCTGAGGCTTTTGCCAAGGAACTGGGCAGTGGCGCATATCTGGCGGTGTTCAAGAATTTCGGAACGGCCCAAGTGCGTAAGGGCAAGATTGATGTTGAGTTCGTCGGTGCCCGCAAAGAGTCGTACCACCGCGAAAGCCGAAAACCTATTGTCGAGAACGGTACACTGGCAGACGACCAATGCCGCCGCGATTTTTCAATCAACGCTATGGCAATTTGCCTGAATGCCAGCCGTTATGGCGAGTTGGTTGACCCTTTTAATGGTGTCGAGGATTTGGCAAACGGAATAATCCGTACTCCCCTGGACCCTGATATAACCTTCAGTGATGACCCACTGAGAATGATGCGTGCTGTAAGGTTCGCCACACGTCTCGGCTTTACAATATTATCTGATACATACGAAGCCATTCGCCGTAATGTGGAGCGGATGGATATTGTTTCGTCAGAGCGTACGGCTGAAGAGCTGAATAAGATTATGCGTACTTCAAACCCTTCGCGTGGTATAATGCTGATGGACGGCTGTGGGTTGCTGGCTAAAGTGTTGCCCGAGATTGATGCCTTGAAGGGTGTCGAAAAGCATAACGAGCGTGCGCATAAGGATATTTTCACGCATACTATGCGTGTGCTTGAGGGCGTTGCCAACCGTTCGGACGATATCTGGTTGCGCTATGCTGCTCTGTTCCACGATGTCGGCAAACCTAAAACAAAACAATGGGACGATAATCACGGATGGATTTTCTACAACCATAATTTTGTGGGAATGAAGATGCTTACCCCTATCTTCCGTCGTTTGCATCTTCCTTTGGGCGAAGAACTGAAATTGGTTAAGAAACTTGTCGAGTTACACATGCGCCCTATCAATCTCTGCGATGAGGGTGTTACCGATTCCGCTATCCGACGTCTGCTGTTTGACGCCGGCGATGACATTGACAAACTTATGATTCTCTGCGAAAGCGATATTACTTCAGCAAACCGTGAAAAGGTTGAACGTTTTGCAAATAACTATCAACTTCTGCGCATTAAACTGAAAGAAATCGAGGAAAAAGACCGCATACGAAATTTCCAACCACCTGTCGATGGTTTGGAGATTATGCAGATGTTCAACATCCCTCCCTGCGCTGTGGTCGGTGAACTGAAAAATGCCGTCAAGGATGCTATCCTGGATGGAATTATCCCTAACGAGCATGACGCTGCACGCAATTTTGTCATTGCCAATGCTGCTAAATATAATCTGAAACCAGTAGATGTGAGTTCTGATAGAATTCACATAGAAAAATAATATAATTATGTTACAAGCACTTTTCAACATTTTCGTGATTTTGGCTTTATATACAATATCACGATTGTTTTTTTATTTTACTAACCTTGAGATGTTCACTGACATCACGTTTGCTCACCTGATGGAAATCCTGGGCGGTGGTATGCGTTTTGATCTGACCGCAGTGCTTTATTGTTCGTCTCTTTATCTGGCAATGTCGTTGTTGCCTTTCCCCGTAAAATGGCGTACAAACAAAATTTATGCCTGTGTCCAAAAATATGCTTTCTTTGTCCCTAATGCGCTGGGATTGCTCATCAATTCCGCAGATATGGTTTATATCCGTTTCTCCGACCGTCGAACGACTTGCTCGTTTTTTTCAGAATTTGCCAACGAATCGAACCTTTTCGGCATTTTCGTTGACTCGGCTGTCGAATATTGGTATGTGACTCTGTTCGCTATTGCTATTGTTGTCGGACTTTTCTTCCTGTACCGACCTTACAAACCTTTCCTCAATCTGAAACCTTCTTATTATTATATCTTAACTTCTGTTCTTTTCGTTGTATCTGGTTATTTTACTGTAATCGGTATTCGCGGTGGATTCGGTGCTTTTACACGTCCAATCAATATGAGCAACGCTATGACATACGTTGACAAACCTGCCGAGACTTCGCTTGTCCTCAACACTCCTTTCTGTCTGATGAGAACCATTGATAACGAAACATACGAAAATCCCCATTTTTTTGCTGACGACCAACTCGAGTCTGTTATGTCGCCTGTCCATCCCGCACCTTGCAAACCTATCTTTTCCGAAAAACCCAACGTGGTTATCTTCATTCTCGAAAGTTTCGCAGCCGAGCATATCGGTTTCTACAATCCTGTGTCCAAGCCTTTCACTCCTTTCCTTGACTCACTGATGTCGCGGTCCATTACTTTCAGGCATGCTTATTCAGGCGGACGCAAGTCTATTGATGCTCCTCCTGCAATTCTTTCGTCAATCCCAAAACTGTACGAATCTTTCGTTTTCTCTTCCTATTCGACAAACAAAATATCGTCCGTGGCTGATGTCCTGAACAACCGCGGCTATCACACGTCATTCTTCCATGGTGCACCTAACGGAAGTATGGGTTTCGAAGCTTTCGTGCATAATGGCAAGTTCCAGCACTATTTCGGTATGAACGAGTTTCTGAATGACCCTCAGTCGGACAAAGATACATACGACGGTAATTGGGGAATATGGGATGACGATTTTATCACTTATTTTGAACGTTCAATCGGCAAGTTGCCTCAGCCTTTCCTTACGTCCATCTTTACACTGACCTCGCATAGCCCATTCAATATCCCCGAAAAGTACAAAGGAAAGGTGCCTGAAGGCAAAGTGCCTATCAACCATTGTATTGCTTACACTGATATTGCTCTGAGACATTTCTTCGACGCTGCGTCCAATGAACCTTGGTTCTACAATACAATCTTCGTTTTGGTCGCTGATCATTCCAGTGTCCCTGTGCTGCCTGAATATACCACTGACGAAGGATTGTTCCGTATCCCTCTGGTGTTCTACATTCCTGCCCTTGCCGACAACAAGTGTGATGAGGCTATGTTTGCAAATATCAACGATTCCTCCGAAACGAAGCGCATAGAATATATTTCAAACTACCCCCGCTGTGATTCGACTTCGGTTGTGTCCCAACTTGATATTTTCCCATCTATAATGTCTATCCTCGGTTATGATAAACCTTTCTTTGCTTTTGGGCAAGATATCATTACTCAACCGAAACAACATAATTATGCTGTCACTTTCCAATATCCATACTTCCAAGTTATCTCCGGGAACGGCTACATTCAGTTTGACGGCAAAAACGTTGTTTCCGTCAATGGTAAAATCCCCGCAGACGAGAAAGCTGATATGATTCGTTATCTGAAGGCTTATATCCAGCAATATGTTGTCCATCTTCTTAATAATACGCTGTACTGATTTATGGGTGGTTCTATTAATTAGGTTGAGACGATTTTGAAGTTTATTTTTAGCAGATTGCTGTGCGAAAGAAGGGAGCAATGCGGGCATTGTGACCGACTGACAAGCAGCAAGATGCAAAAATAAACTCAAAA
>JAGHVI010000194.1 GCA_018064385.1 Candidatus Minthenecus merdequi | reverse complement strand
GGATTATTTTAAGGGAGGGGGCTGTCCGAAAAGTCGGTACAGGTTGAAATTTATGGTGTTATAGTGCTTTTGCCCCTTTTTGGGCGTGTTTGTTGATTAATCAAAACCTCAAAAATGATTTTTGAGGAACTAGGGCGTTGACTTGGGCTATGGGCTGATTGCCCCTTTCGGGTAGGGTGTTCAAAATTGCACATCAAAATGCGACCAAGTATATTGCATAGAAGGCAATACTGAGCGAAGCGGTGGTAACTGGAAATGAAGTGCTCGGTATGTATGTCACTGATAATATCTGTCTGGAAGACAGTACCTTGTAGCGACAATGATGCACACATTCAAGGTAGTGGCTTCCAGCCACCGGCTCGGCAGAGAGTCCTCTCCTCTGGGCACATCCTCTTCGCTTAGCTCAGAGTATGTACCCAGTTACTAAGATACTGGCTTCCAGCCAGAACAGAACATGCGAAACTTGAGTAATTAATAGAACCACCCTAAATTCAAAAACAAGTATATCTTCCGTCTAAATCTCTTCTCTGACCGTCCCGCTTTCGATGGGAAAAACTACATAATTCTTTTTCAAACTCTCTCCTTATTCCTAACTTCCAAAGGTGATGCGCCAATATGTTGCCTCACATATTTGCAAAAAAATGAAACAGTCGGAAATTTAAGTTTGTATGCTATCTCTTTGATATTCATATCGGTATTAAGCAAAAAATACTTTATACGCTCACACATTACCTTCTGAATTAAACTTGATGCTGTCATCTTCAATTTCTCCTTACACACATGCGACAAGTATTTTGGCGTGATATTCAACCTCGCTGCATACCAAGCAACCTCACGATGCGTCCCATCATCATTCTTTAGATCATTTATAAAGTCCCTCGCCAAACGATCCGCTGACGAAAAAGCATCAACAACCTCTTCTTTAATAAACTCTTTATTTATCTCTGCCAGAACTTCATACGATGCCGCTTTAGCCAATAACATATATGTCCTTTTTCTATATTCAGTTTGCTCCCCCTCCATATATAGTTTCAACAATGCGAAATATGTATCTAACAATTTTCTATAATTCTCATTTTCCAATTTAATAATAGGATTGCTCAGAAGTATTTTCGTTACATTCCACCACCTTGGCTCTACTCTGCACATCTCCATCATCAACTCCTGTACCATCCTATTATCTATACTCAGCAAATATCCGCTGAAATCAGGAGTACGCATAAAATGCCCCACAAAAGCCTCTGTCCTCAGTATCACCATCTCATTGCTCTGCAAACTAATAACCTCTTTTCCAATTGTTATCTGTATTGCGCCTATCTTACATACAATGAGACAATATTTGTTCTCACTACTAAATAATGTTTGCGATACATAGTCAATATTGTCCGTAAATACAATGTTATCTACCTTATTTATCATATCAGTTTCTTTTTTTCTTATTATTTACAAAGGTACGACTTTTTTATAACATAACAAAGATATAAGTTACAAAAACAAGTCCTAAATATAGTATTATGTGTCAAATTTCTTACTAACATTACACTCACCATAAATATTTCTCGACACCCTTTGAATTTTCATACCCAATTTTCCATTTCCCTCTCGATTTTTCTAAAAAAACAAGTCGTTTTCCAAAAAAAATTACTACCTTTGCACGATAATCAAAAACTTCTATATCTCTATGTACTCAATTGGTATTGACGTTGGTGGCACAAACACTGACATTGGTCTTGTGTCAGAGAATGGCACAATCATTGCTCGCAAAAACATCCCTACTTCCCCTTACTCTGACTACCATATCTACGTAAAGGACATTATGGAGCAGATAAATCTTATGTTCTCCGAAAATAACCTGAATCTGAGTAGCCTATCTGGCATTGGTATGGGTGCCCCTAATGGCAATTTCTATACTGGCTGCGTCGAATATGCTCCTAATCTAAAAATGAAAGGTCTTCTTGAATTTGAAAAGGAGTTCTACAAATACATCAACGTCCCTGTCGTCCTCAGCAACGATGCAAATGCTGCTGCCTACGGCGAATATGTTTATGGTGGAGCCAAAGGTTTGCAACATTTCATTATGTTTACTCTCGGAACAGGTGTTGGCAGTGGAATAGTCATCGATGGGAAACTGGTTCATGGCAGCACAGGCACAGCAGGCGAACTCGGTCATTGCATTCTTATTCCTAATGGTCGTCAGTGTGGTTGTGGTCGTAAGGGTTGCCTCGAAGCATACGCATCTGCCAGCGGTATTGTTCGAACATACTGCGAACTTAGAACTGATAATCAAAGCCAAACTTCCTGGATTTCCTCGTCTATTCCTGACTCGGAAATTACTAGTCTTATGATTGGAAAAGCAGCCAACGCTGGCGACCCACTTGCACTCGAAACTTACCGCCGTACAGCAGACCTCCTTGGACTAGCTATGGCAAACGCTGTAACATTCTCTGCTCCCGAAGCTATTTTTCTGATGGGTGGACCAGCCAAAGTTGGAGACCCCCTTCTCAAACCTCTACGCGAAAGCTTCGACAAATATATCCTCGATATCTACAAGGGCAAATGCTGCATTCGAATGTCAGAACTTAAGGACAACGAAGTTGCAATACTCGGTTCTGCCGCCTTGATTCACCTCCGCAAATAAAAACCATACTATGAGAAAGAATCTCCTACTGCTCCTCCTTGCCGTGACACTCCCTCTCACTGCCCGTGTCCAACTTACGCAATATGTCAACCCATTGGTAGGTACTGACTTCCACGGTCACACTTTTCCTGGCGCTATTGTACCTTTTGGGCAGATTCAACCGAGCCCTGACACTCGCCTCGGCGGTTGGGATGGCTGTAGCGGATACCACTTCTCCGACGATACTATATACGGCTTTTCGCATACGCACCTCAGTGGTACAGGTTGCGAGGATTACTGTGACATTCTTCTTATGCCTGTTTTACTTGATGGTGCTAAGTCTTGTACCTCTAATTATTACAAATCCCACTTTTCTCACAAGGACGAAACAGCATCGCCCGGATACTATAGCGTTCTCCTTGACCGCTATAATATCAAGGTCGAACTTACAACCTCCGAACGTGTTGCCGTCCATCGCTATACTTTCAATAACCCCGAAGGACAAAGAGCTTTCATCATTGACCTTAACCACCGCGACAAAGTTCTAAACGCAGGTTTTATCAAGGACAACTCAGATGGTGTCATCGCTGGTCATCGCGAAAGTTCGTCTTGGAATCCCCACCAATACTGTTTTTTTGCTCTCCGTACCTCAGTTCCATACACACGTATCGTCTATTTGGACAATGATACAAGAGCTATTGTTTTTCTCCCCGATGGTATCAAGTCTGTCGAAGTCTATGTCTCAATATCTGGCGTTGACATAAATGGTGCATACGGGAATCTAAAAGACTATGACAATTTCAACTCAACCCGCAAAAAAGCTGATGACATCTGGAACAAGACTCTCTCAAAAATAAAAATCGAAGGTGGCACATTGACGCAACTCCAAAATTTCTATACTGCCCTCTATCACTGCTACACTTCTCCATACCTTTGGAGCGATTCTGATGGTCGCTATCGTGGCACAGACAATCAAATTCACACTGCCGGAAATAAACACAAAGTCTATACTGTTTTCTCGCTTTGGGACACTTTCCGCGCACTTCACCCTCTTATGTCAATCATCGAACCTGACGCTACATACGACTTCCTGTATTCAATGCAAATGCACTGGGAACAGGGTCAGGAATTGACTATGTGGGAGTTGGCTGCCAACGAAACGCATTGTATGATTGGATACCACAGCGCTCCTGTCATTCTTGACGCATTCCTAAATTCTGAACCCTGCCGTCAGGACAAAGACATGATGAACTCTCTCCTTGAGGGCTTAGTTGCTACTTCAAACCGCACTGACGCTCACCGAATGTATGCATTACGCAATTTCCTTTCTTCGGAGGATGACAACGAGTCTGTCTCGAAAACACTTGAGTATTCTTATGATGATTGGTGCATAGCCAAACTTATCAACTACATAACTCCTGATGACCAAACACTGTCCGACAAGTATTACAAACGCTGCCAGTCTTGGCAGAACATTATGGATTCTGTTGGTTTTATGCGTGCTCGCCGTAATGGTGCTTTCACTTCCCCTTTTAATCCAGTTGAAGTTAACAACCATTATACTGAAGCTAATTGCTGGCAATACAGTTCATTCGTCCCTCACGACGTTTACCGCTGGGCTGATTTGCTTGGAGGCAATGACAAAGCTGTCTCTTTCCTCGACTCGTTATTCTCGATGTCCAGCGAAACCTCTGGTCGTGAACAGGTTGATATCACTGGTCTCATTGGACAATATGCTCATGGCAACGAACCTTCTCACCATGCAGCTTACCTTTATACTTATTTCGGTCAACCACAAAAAACAAATTCGTTCGTCCATCGCATCCTCAATGAACTCTATGCCCCTGTTCCGGAAGGTCTTTGCGGTAACGAGGATTGCGGACAAATGAGCGCTTGGTATGTAATGAGTTCTATGGGATTCTATCCTGTATGCCCTGGTTCTGGCGAATATGTCACCGTCGAACCTCTCTTCTCAAAAGTCACAATCCATCGCTCATCTGGTAAATTTGTTATTGACAACTCTTGGAAAGCTGGCAAATTCCTCCGCAATGGCGTGTTTTACGACAACAGCATCACTGGTATTCCTCAGCAGAAACGCATAACCCCTGCTCCTGTTTTCTCAGATTGGCAACCTCAATTTACTGATTCTTCTGTTGTCTCTATTTCGTGCAAAGACCCCGATGCTCAAATATATTATGCTCTCTCGGACTCTTTTTCAAATCTCGGACCGTTTACACTATATACTGGTCCGATAACTATCTCAAAGACAACAGAGATTCATTCTTTCGCCCGCAACCCTAAGATGAATGATAGCGAGATTGTCTCTCATTCTATGACACTCTTCGTCCCTGACAAGATTCTAACCTACATCACACGGCCCGAACCTCAATATACCGAGAATGGCGAGAAAGGACTTGTCGATAACCTTCACGGTCCTCTTAATTACCGCATTGGTGGCTGGCAAGGTTGGCTCAAAAATATGGAAGCTGTTGTTGATCTTCTCACTATACGTCAAGTCAACCACGTAGGCATTGAGTGCCTTGAAAACATCAATAGTTGGATTGTTTTCCCTTCGGCTGTTGAAGTCTATACATCTAATGACGGCATTAACTATACTTTTGCAGGAAAGGTTGTGAATACAGCATACCCCGTCATCGACGAACGCAATAAAGAGTTTGCTATTCACGAGTTTGGTGTTGACCTTAACACTAAAACCCGTTATGTTAAAATTAAAGCGATAAATTATGGACCTCTCCCTGATTGGCACATCAGTGCTGGCTACCAATCTTGGCTCTTCGCTGACGAAGTCATTATACGATAATCCGAAAAACTACCCATTCTATGAAAAAAGCATTACTTTTCTCCGCCTTTATTCTCTCTGTTCTAACCCTTTCTGCAACTGATTCAATTCAAGTCCGCGGCTTTTGGATGCGTTATTCCAAGCCAAAAACCATTCCTCTCGACACTCTCAATGCTAAAACTACAACTAATGCCAAAGTCAAGTTTATTTACGATGTCGATTTCTATTCTTACTTTGACAACCGCGAATATCACGACCCTTACCAAAATCCTCAGACCATTTTCAACTTTCGACTAGCCCCTGAAATTGGTGTTCAGATTCGCGACCTCCTTGGTGGAAAGCACCGCCTTATTGCAGGTGTTAATTACACACAACGTCTCGGTGGGAACTGGAATGATGTTCAGTTTGACCCTACTGCTTACTACCACTATAAATACAAAGGAGTGAATCTCCGACTTGGCGCAATTCCTTTTGCCCAACGTCTTCATTCACTCCCTGATTTCCTTTTATATGACTCTATTGGCTATTTTCACCCTAACATTCAAGGTGCTCTGATGTCATACGAAGACCATCGTGGTTATGTTGAGTTTATGTGCGATTGGCGAGGAGCTCAGGAAACAAATCGCCGCGAGATGTTTCGTGTCGTAATCGATGGTCGTTACCAATACAAATGGTTCAATATCGGAGGTTTCGTACAACTTAACCATAAAGCCAATTTCAAAGCACCTACTCCACGCGATGGCGTTTGTGATGACTTCTATGTCTCGCCCCAGATTGGTTTTGACTTTACTGATCTTCTTGCTCCTATTGATTCTTTTTCCGTTACCTTTGGTTACGTCCTTGGTATTCAAAACGACCGTATCATCGAAAATTACAAGAAACCTCAAGGGTTTACCGCAGATATTTACTTCAACTGGTGGTTTCTTGGCATTCACAATCGCTTCTATTGTGGCGAAAATATGATGCCTCACTACAATAATCGAGGAGCATTCCTAAACCAAGGTGACCCCTTCTACCAATCAAAAATTTATAACAGACTGGATATCTTTGCCTACATCTACCGAAATTCGTTTGTCAATTGTTACCTATCCTATAACCTTCACTATGATGGCGAATCTCTCCAACACCAACAGCAACTTAACGTACGCTTCCTCCTTTCTGGTATGAAGTCAAAGAAACTTTTACGCAATATCTTTGAAAAATAAGAAAAGATGAACTCTAAAAGAACAGCTCCTGATCTTTGACACTTTCAGTGGCTGACAATTTTCGCTCTCCTTTTCTGTAGTAATAAACTACACCGCACCGCTGGCATGCTTTCATCTTTTCGTATGGCATTAAACCACTGTAATACTTTTCGATCTCATCCCAAATTTTTAACACTAACTCGTCTATTCTATCTCTCATTTCTGCCACTCTCTGCTGGTCACGTAGTGTCGATTGGGATGAAGTCCTCTTAATTATCAAACTGTCGCAAAATGGTTCAAAGAATACCTTGACCTTCTGGATTGTGGGATAGTTTATCGGTACTCCACCTTCACTGATTCTCTTCTGTTCCCCTTCGATTACCTTTTTCCCCACTTCGTAAATCTCCTTTTCACTTATCAGTCTCGGCATTAACGTCTGATTCTCGTCAAACCCATATAACGGCAATTTATTCTTTTTCAATTCACCTCGTTCAATCGCCATAAAGAGTACCTGAACAAAGTGCGACACATACATCTTTGCCTGCTTGGTCAATTTCTTCATCTTTTTGTTTCCTTCCACTCTCTGCCCAAACACAAAGTTATATTGTATCACATTGTTCTCAAACTGTGGCAACAATGTCCTTGCTTGCTGTAATAACGAAAACGGTATTGGCTCGTCCACAAACGTTGGACTTTCTGTCTCCACTGCTTTCTTTAGCGCATGCAGTCTTGCTTGATCTGTCTTTGGTAATCTTCTGTATGGCATATTTTTTTAGCTTTTACGTCCCATCAATTTTTTGGCAAATGCAATGAATGGAGCCTTTTCTTCGTCGCTTTTAGCTATGAGAGACAAACTCTTCATCGCTTTCCTGAAGTATTCGTCCATCGCTTCTTCGCACAATTTTGGCATATCCAACTGTGTATAGATGCTGATGATGGCAGAAATTTTCTCTTCCGGCAGGATATTGTTGTTGTTTATCAACTGTCTGATGGTCTGTTTTTGCGAAGCCCCGCCTTTTATCAATGACTGAACTAACAAAAATGTCTTTTTACCACAAAGTATATCACCACCTATCTTTTTTCCAAAAGTTTTCTCGTCTCCATAACAATCTAAGTAGTCATCCCAAATCTGGAAAGCTATACCTACATTCATTCCGAAATCGTAGATATTGCGCTGCTCTTCCTCGCTTGCCCCAGCCAGCAAAGCTCCCATTTTCAGCGATGCAGCCAACAGCACACCTGTCTTCAGTCTTATCATATTGAAATACTCATCTGGCGTCACATCTTTCCTCTTCTCAAAATCACCATCATATTGTTGACCTTCGCATACCTCAATGGCTGTTTTCGAGAAAAGGTCCAAAACACTCCTCAATTTCGTATCTTCAACTTTCGATGCAACCATCTGATATGCCTTTATCAACATTGCGTCACCCGAAAGTATTGCTGTGTTATCATCCCATTTCTTGTGTATTGTTGGACGTCCTCGCCTCACATCTGCTTTATCCATCACGTCATCGTGAAGAAGCGTAAAGTTGTGAAATACCTCCATTGCAGCAGCAGTCTCTACATATCTTTCAACATCTCCTCCAAACAATTTAACTGCCATCAGCACAAGCGTAGGACGAAGTCTTTTCCCCCCAGACTGCATAGCATAATCTATTGGCTCGTAAAGATTTTTAGGCTCTTCTATCCAACCCTTTCCTTCAAAATAATTTTTTATTATATCACTTATTTCCATAACTTTGTTTTATTTATCTTCAATAATATCTCTCATTACCTCTCTGATGTCAATCCCCACTTTCTTTAGAGCATTCGGAATGATACTTGCAGTCGTCATTCCTGGTGTGGTGTTGACCTCCAAGAAGTTAATCTTATCGCCTTTGCTAATGATATAGTCAACACGTATTATTCCGTGTGCACCCAACAAACTATATATCTTTTTTGTGGTATCCTGAATTCTTTGTGCCAGTTCGTTGCTGATTCTTGCAGGGGTAATTTCTTCAACTTTCCCTTGGTATTTTGCCTCATAGTCAAAGAATTCGTTCTTCGTAGCAATCTCTGTAACAGGAAATACGCACTCTTTGGTTTTTGTCCTGTACATACCATTTGTTAATTCAATACCTTCCATAAAAGCCTCAATGAGAACCTCTTCACCCTCGATAAACGCTACTCGTATTGCCTCTTGCAAATCCTCCGCTTTCTTTACTTTTGTAACCCCATAACTGCTGCCTCCTATACTCGGTTTAACAAATACTGGCAAACCCAATTCGTCTAAAACCTTTGCCGTATCAACTGTTTCTCCCATCCTGACAACAATGCTTTTTGCCACGTTTAGCCCAAAACTCCTCAGAAAGTTATTACACGCAAATTTGTTAAATGTCATTGCCGACGGCAATACATCGCAGGTCGAGAATGGAATGCCCAACAATCGTAAATATCCCTCAAAGATGCCATTCTCGCCAGGTGTACCATGAATGGTAATATAGGCATAGTCAAAAATTATCTTCCCTTTCTCAGGGTCAATATATGAGAAATCGTTCCTATCAATAGGCAATTTTCTGTCGTTTTTCAATACATTCCACTCTTTGCCCTTTATCAACACAATTTCTTTGTCGTAGTCGTCAGGAATAAAACCCATCAGACCTTTTGCGCTGTTCAGCGAAACCTCATATTCGCTTGAGTCTCCGCCTGCAACTATTGCAATGTTTCTATACATATTATAAATGTGTTACAGTGAGTTCTATAAATTCTTTATAAGTGAGTTCTATAAGTACCTTGAACAAAAACAATGCATCCATTCAAGGTAGTGCCTTCTGTCCAAAACAAGACACGCAAAACTAGAGTGAATTAATAGAACCACCCTATACCAATTCTCCCTTTAAGGTAGCCCCTGTTGCCTCCACAATTCTGACTTTCACAAAATCACCAATTTTATGCCCACCCTTGTCGAAGACACACATTTTGTTCTGCATTGTTCTGCCACAGAACTTATCGACACTTCGCTTTGAGTATCCTTCTACCATCACTTCAAACACCTCTCCAATGTCTTTTTTGTTTGACTCAAGACTCAATTCGCCTTGCAAGGCTATCATCTCGTTCAGCCTTCTGACTTTCTCCTCTTCTGGCACGTCATCCTTCAGATGGCGCGAGGCAAATGTCCCTGGCCTTTCGGAATATTTGAACATATACGCTTGATCAAAAGCTGCCTCTCGCATCAGCGACAAAGTCAATGCATGGTCCTCAAGCGTTTCACCGCTGAATCCACAAAAAACATCTGTACCTATCGCACATCCTGGCACTATCCTACGTATTGCAGCAATCCTCTCAAGATACCATTCCCTTGTATATCCTCTTTTCATCCTCTTCAGCACCTCGTTGCTGCCACTTTGTACTGGCAAATGTATGAATTTACAAATGTTTTCGTGAGCAGCCATCACCTCTAACATTCGGTCTGACATGTCCTTGGGATGGGAGGTCGCAAATCTAACTCTCATCTCAAGTACTGACATAGCAACTTTCTCTAATAGCCTTGCGAAATCCAATCCTTCGTAATTGTAAGAGTCAACATTTTGTCCCAACAATGTCAGCTCTTTATACCCCTTGTCCCTGAGGTCAAAGGCTTCATTCAATATACTGTCAAGGTCACGACTTCTCTCTCGCCCTCGGGTGTAAGGCACAATGCAATAGGTGCAAAAATTGTTACACCCTCGCATAATACTTATGAATCCTGAAATGCTTTTACCAATTCTTGCTGGAATTATTTCACTGTATGTTTCAGTCGATGAAAGCTCAATATTAACCGCTTTTTCGCCTCTCGAAACAGCTCCTATCAGGTTAGGAATATCTTTGTATGCATCAGGCCCCACAACAAAGTCAATCCCCTGTTCTTTTATCAAATTTTCCCCTTGTCTTTCTGCCATACAGCCAATAATTCCGATAGCAAGCCGACTGTTTTTACGTTTCAATGAGAGAAAGTTTTGTAATCTGCCTATCACATGACGTTCCGCATTGTCCCTCACCGAACACGTGTTCATCATTATGACGTCTGCCTCCACCACATCCTCTGTTATGTCATAACCAGCCGTATTCATTATGGCTGCAACAACCTCGCTATCTGCCACATTCATCTGACAACCAAAGGTTTCTATGTAAAATTTCTTACCAGACATATCTTCTCTTTATCTGTGCAAAGATAACTATTTTTTCTGACTTGCCAATTCTTTTTCTTACTTTTTTCTCCACAATTCCCATGTTTTTCAACCCTCAAAAAAAAATATCGCTATTTCCTTGTCCATTTCCAAAAAAAGTCGTACCTTTGCACCTCGAAAAAATCAAAAAATCAACGACAATGAAAAGAACTTTCCAGCCATCTAATCGCAAAAGAAAA
The DNA here is from genome assembly GCA_018064385.1 of Candidatus Minthenecus merdequi. Taxonomy (GTDB): domain Bacteria; phylum Bacteroidota; class Bacteroidia; order Bacteroidales; family Paludibacteraceae; genus Aphodosoma; species Aphodosoma merdequi. Next base: position 11,432 of record JAGHVI010000194.1, on the reverse strand, counting down.
AACAAGCACGGTTTTCGCGAAAGGATGTCAACACCTAATGGTCGTCGCGTACTCGCTTCACGTCGTGCTCATGGTCGTAAGAAACTTACTGTTTCTGACGAGTACAACAAAAAGGCTTAATCTGAACAATTCGTTTGTTCTGTCAAAGAAGTATAGGTAACTCTCACTTATACTTTTTTGTTATACCCTTACATTTATGAAAACATTAATTGCTTTCTTGAAAAGCAAATTCCTTTGGATTAACTTACTTGTTGCCATAGTTTTGGCTCTCGTATTGTTGTTTGGTACACTCGTCTGGACTCGTTTCTACACAAATCACGGCGAATCTGTGACCGTACCAGACTTAACCGGCAAGTATGTCGAGGAGGCAGAACTGGAACTCAACGATTTGGGATTGTCTTACCAGATTATTGACTCAGTTTATTTACGCTCGTTCAATCCTGGCGAGATTGCTGAACAGTCGCCAGCGGCAGGCACTTCAGTTAAACAAAATCGCAAAATCTACTTAATCCTGAATTGCCGCCAACGTCGTAAGATTGCCCTTCCAAACCTTATCGGTGAGAGTTGTCGCAAGGCACAGTCCAACCTGAAGGCTCTGGGTTTTGACGCAGATTCTATTCTCTATAAACCTTACGAGTTTGATGGTGAACTCCTTGATATTCTGTACAATGGACACTCTGTAGATAAGTCAGAGAAGTTGCCTGATGGCTCAAAATTAGTACTTGTCGTGGGAAAACAGGATAATGAGAATATGGTGGTCGTACCTAATCTGATAGGACTCTCTTATTCAGAGGCTATTTCGCAGATTCAAGAGACTGAGTTAGCTGTTGGAAACATTTCGTACGATGTCCGTCCTCTTTCTGACACTGAACGTCAGCAGTACCACGTCTATATTCAAACCCCTCCAGCTGGAGCTAATGTTTTCCGTGGCAAACTCGTGGAAATGAAACTTTCACGCACTCGTCAATCATCTCAATCTTCATCTGAAGATTTCTTCTAATAGAAACCTAAATGAATCCTGACTATCAAGAAGATGACCTTGAACTCTCGCGTGACCTTTACGAACATTTCCGCTTTGTCGTGGATCGTGGACAGGCTCTTCTTCGCATTGACAAGTATCTTACCAATATAATGTCCGGCACCTCGCGAAACCGCATTCAGGAGGCGGCTGACTCGCAACATATTCTTGTCAACAATGTCCCCGTCAAATCCAGTTACCGCGTTAAACCTAATGATGTCATTACTATTGTACTGGATTTCCCTAAGACTGATTATACAATCATCCCTCAGGAGATTCCTATTGACATCGTTTATGAGGACGAAGACATTATTTTGGTCAATAAACAACCAAACCTCGTCGTTCATCCTGGTTTTGGAAATTTTGATGGAACCCTGCTTAATGCCATCGCTTGGCATCTGAAAGATAACCCTGATTTTGACGCTAACAACCCCCATATAGGACTTGTGCATCGCATTGATAAAGACACTTCCGGTCTTCTGCTGATAGCCAAAAACGAGGAGGCTAAAGCCAATTTAGGTCTGCAGTTCTTCAACAAAACCACTGAACGAACTTACAATGCTTTGGTTTGGGGCGTCGTTCGCAACAACGAAGGAACTATAGATGGAGCTCTGGCACGTGATATTCACGACCGTATGCTTTTTGCTGTCTATGACCCAGAGGAAAACCCTAATGCCAAACACGCCGTTACACACTATCGCGTTCTTGAGCGTTTCTCATACTGCACTCTGGTGGAGTGCAAACTCGAAACTGGACGAACTCACCAGATTCGAGTTCACATGCGACACATAGGTCACACACTCTTCAACGATGAACGTTATGGCGGTAACATACCTCTCAAAGGCGAACGGACATCAAAATATATGCAGTTCGTCAATAATTGCTTCCTCGTATGCCCTCGTCAGGCTCTGCATGCCAAAACATTAGGATTCAAACACCCTCGAACTGGAGAATGGATGCAGTTCGATTCAACACTCCCTGCCGATTTTTCTACTTTGTTGGATAAATGGCGTAACTATACACGAAATCATTAAAAAAGAATATTATGAATATGTCAACTCTCTTTACTCTTGCCAGTTCTGGTTTTGTATCCGTAATCATTTGGACGATTGTTATGATAATTGTTTTCCTTTCAGAAGTGATGAAGAAAAAGGCTAAAGATGAAAAGAAAAGGCAAAATGCTATCAATAATCAAAATAAGAGTTCAAAGAAACAACCTAAGAAGAAGACCCCGACCCCTGCATTTGTGAACACTTCTAATGAAAACAATATAACAAATGCAGAGCCTCTATCTTCGACAGAAAAAGTCTCGGCAACAATCATAAAAGAAAAAACTACTATCCACGATGCGAAATCTGAGTCTGATTCAATAATCTCTATGACTGACGACGTTGAGACAACAAAGCCAAAAATCACGATTGACTCACCTGACGAGGCAAGGAAAGCAATAATCTACCACGAAATCCTCGACCCTAAGTTCTGATAATCTATTATACTCTACAAAAAACGGGGCTGGTTCAACATACAAACCAGCCCCGTTCATATTTCTAGATTATGAGACCACTTGAAAAAGTCCAAAAACGCGCTTTTGTGATTTGTAATACCTTGATAATCAACTTTTGATTTCGCAACTTTTCGCAAAAAAAGACTTTTTCAAGTGGACTCCTTTTTTCATAATTTTACATTGTATAATACTAAATTTATAGAACTCACCTTTACTCGTTGACGAGAATCTTTGTTACTCCCTTTGAAGATTTTACAAAGTAGATGCCCGCCATCGGCATTTGAACTGAATTTTCTTTGCCTGCATAAATCTTCATCCCTGTAGCAGTGTAAATCTCGTATTCTTCTCCTTCTGGACTGCTGACAAAGAGTGTAAGGTGCTGCGAATAAATCTCAAGACCATTCTCGGCAATCTTCTCTGGTGTCTTCTCCGGAGCCTTTACAAATCGGGACTGAAGACTGTATTTGACTACAAAAACCCTTGGATTCTCCATTGAACCATCTGACCAACCTGCAAATACATACCCTTCGTCAGGAATAGCCTCAATACATGCAGTAGAACCATGACGATAAGTTCCCTGACCTATAACCTTCCCATGTCTTTGTGAAAGATCCAAGGCAACCTCCGTTGTGATAGGTTCATCACACTGTTGTGCAGAGATGCCGAATACACATGCAAGCATCATTGCTGCGATAATAAATAACTTTTTCATAATAGTTTGTATTTAGATGTTGTTGTATTTCGTTTTAACAAACGGTGATTTTATAGAACTTACCTTATTTTTTGTCGGGCAGCCGGGCAATAATCGTCTCGTTTCCTTTGGTCGATTCTCCTAAATCTACATATATAGTAGAATCAATAGGAATGAAGAGGTCAACCCTCGAACCAAATTTAATGAAACCCATCTGTTCATTGATTGAACACGCATGACCAACAGCAGCGTATGTTACAATCCTTCGCGCCATAGCACCTGCCACCTGCTGCGCCATAATGCGATTGCCATTCGCACATTCTATAACCGTAACAGCTCGCTCGTTCTCTGACGATGATTTCGGCAAATATGCCGCCACATGACGCCCCTTATGATGCTTCGTGTAGAGTACCATGCCTGATATAGGAAACCAGTTGGCATGAACCGATAGTGGCGACATGAAAATTGAAATCTGCATCATTTTCTCTCCGCCAAAAAACTCATAAACCTCCGTAGGCTCAATGGCACAAATTCTGCCATCTGCAGGCGCTATAATCATATTGTTGTCATCTACCTCAATGGTTCTGCTGGGATTGCGAAAGAAGAATGCTATAAAACCATAAAGCGCAAATGTGACCACTATGTTTATTGCTTTGAGTGTCATATTGGCATCTGTATTCCAAATCATCACGTTGCTGGCTATGAGCAACAAGGCTATGACAAACAATATCATATACCCTTCTTTGTGAATTTTTATCTTTTTCATATTAGAACAATATTAACACGTTTAACGCTATACTTGCTATTATTACACTGTCAAATCGATCAAGCCAACCTCCATGTCCAGGAATGGCTTTCCCAGAGTCTTTTATACCTATGCTACGCTTCATCTGTGATTCAATAAGATCTCCAAATGTGCCGAAAATTGAGACGACAACACCTATCACAATCCATTGCCATAGTTCATACCCTCCGAAAAAGTGCCAAAGCAAGACAGCACCTCCGAGAACGAAGAGCATTCCTCCATAAAACCCTTCCCAAGTCTTTTTGGGCGATACTCGCTCTATCATCTTGTGCTTTCCAAGCATTGAACCTGTGAGAAAGGCAAATGTGTCATTAACCCAAATCAACACAAATACAGAAAAAAGAAGTACCCCAGCTGAACAGAACCTGAGGTCGTTCATAAATGCAAAAGGTATTGCTATGTAGCATTGTCCGGTCAGAAGTCTCTTTGCCCGCTCTACCATATTGGTGTGATCTTTCAACAATTGACCAATAACCATAAGTAATAACAATACTGCATAAAGTGATAACAACCTGTTTGTCATCTGTGTATTGAATTTCGCCCACCGCCACAGAAAGAGTACTAACGAGCATATTGCAGCTTGAAATGATTCCAGATTGCCTGCTCCGTTTATTTTCATAAACTCTCGCGTCACAAAGATTGTTATCACGCTAAATACCGCAAGAAATATGTACCCAGTGGCATCAAGTATCGGAAGAGTTGCCGTAACTAACACCGCCACAAGGATTGCTCCTGTTATTGTCCTTATTCCTAAGTTCCTATAATCCATAGTTTACTGGTCTTCTCCAGATTCTGCTTCTGCTTCTGGAAGTTCTTGTGGTTTTGAATCGGCTAACAATTCCTCTGCTCGTGATGCCCACGGCCGTGGACCAAAGACTGATTCAAGGTCTTCCGAGAAAAGAACTTCCTTCTCTATCAATATATTAGCCACCCGATTGTGCCCTTCTGAATATTGACGAAGAATTGACTTTGCCCGTTCGTACTGCTCGTCTATTATTCGTTGCACTTCCGAGTCTATCATTTGGGCTGTAGCCTCTGAATACGGCTTCGTAAATCCATATTCATTCTGCCCCGTCGAGTCGTAATAGGAGATGTTCCTGAGCTGCTCACTCATTCCAAAGTAAGTTACAAGTGCGTATGCTCTCTTGGTTGCCTGCTCAAGGTCCGAAAGAGCCCCTGTGTCAAGTATTCCAAAAAATATCTCCTCGGCAGCTCGCCCTCCCATAAGTGCACATATTTTGTCTAATATGTGCTGCTTTGACGTAAGTTGCCGCTCTTCCGGCAGATACCAAGCTGCACCTAATGCCTGCCCTCGTGGAACTATCGTAACTTTGACCAAGGGATCAGCAAATTGTAGATGCCAACTGATTGTGGCATGACCAGCCTCATGATATGCAATGTTTTTCTTCTCCTCTGCTGTTATGATTTTGCTCTTTTTCTCCAATCCTCCGATAATCCTATCCACTGCATCAAGAAAATCCTGCTTCGTGACTGCATTGCGCTCTTTACGTGCTGCTATAAGAGCTGACTCATTGCATACATTTGCTATGTCTGCTCCCGAAAAACCAGGAGTCTGTCGCGCAAGAAAGTCTATGTCTATGCTGTCGTCTGTCTTGACGTTTTTCAAATGTACCTTGAAAATAGCTACTCGTTCGTTGAGGTCCGGCAATTCTACATGTATCTGACGGTCAAAACGCCCCGCCCTCATCAATGCCTTGTCCAGTATCTCTGCTCGGTTCGTAGCCGCTAATATGATGACCCCAGAGTTGGAACCAAAACCATCCATCTCTGTTAACAACTGGTTGAGAGTGTTTTCTCGCTCGTCGTTACTGTTGAAGTTCGCATTTTTACCTCGCGCACGTCCAATAGCGTCTATCTCATCTATAAAGACTATGCAAGGCGCTTTCTCTTTGGCTGTCCTGAAAAGATCACGAACTCGCGACGCACCTACTCCTACAAACATCTCTACAAAGTCTGAACCTGACATTGAGAAGAATGGCACGTCTGCCTCGCCTGCAACTGCTTTCGCAAGCAGAGTTTTTCCTGTGCCTGGAGGACCTACAAGCAATGCCCCTTTTGGAATTTTACCCCCTAATGTCGTGTATTTCTGCGGATTCTTAAGAAAATGTACTATCTCCTCTACCTCCTGTTTCGCCCCTTCCAGTCCCGCTACATCCTGAAATGTAACCTTGTTTTCCGCTTTGCTTTTGTCAAATTCTCGCGCAGTCGATTTTCCTACATTGAAGATTCCTCCTCCGCCCCCTCCGCTCATCCTCCGATTGATGAATACAAAGAAGACTATCATTATCAATAGAGGAAGCACTGCATAGATGAATATCCGTGTGTAGTCCTGATCGTTGACATATTTCTCCTCCCCTTTGAACAATCCCTCTTCTTTCAATCCTTTCAATTCTTTCGAAAATTCATCTACTGCCGGTATCGTCGAACTGACATTTACTGGATTGCCATCTGAAGATTTCTTCCCCGTATATTCCTCTGCACAACGTGGGTCAAGTTCTGCCTCCGCTGTTTTCTGGTTTAGATTGATGGTTATTTGTTTCACACAACCATTCCTCAATGCTTGCTCCATCTGTGAGTAAGCTATTTCTTTTGTTCCACCGCCAGGAGTCCACAATGTTATGGCTACCAGAAAAATACCAATGGCGATGTATATCCAATACAACCCTAATGAAGATTTGTTATTCAGTTTCTTTCCCATAATCAGTCTATGTTCGGTATCTCTGTTATCTTGGCATCTGCCCAAAGGTGTTCTATGTCATAAAACGTACGGAACTCAGGCTGGAATATATGAACTATGACTGTCCCATAGTCCATAGCTATCCACTGACAGTTGTCAAAACCATCTATGGCTATCGGTTTTTCACCCGCGCTTTTACGCACATAATCTTTTGTCTCAATGGCTATGCTCGACACATGCGTGTTGCTGTTGCCTGATGCTATTACAAAATACTGACAAGGCGATTCCAGTTCACTCATATCAACGATACAGATGTCTTTCGCCTTCTTTTCTTGCATTCCTTCGACAATTGTCGATAATAGTTTCTTTATTTCACTCATTTATAAATGTTTATTTGCCTCTTGTTTTTCACTGAATGATATTCCTATATCGATTCCCTCAATTCTTTCGTCCAATGACGTATAGCATCTAGTGCTATACCGATATATATAATGTGTAAAACTGCCGTTAGGTTCAATCCTACTTCAAAGTAGAGTGCTGTTTTGATGATATTCAACATTATCCATACTGCCCATACCTGAATCTTTTTCTTTATCATCAATATCTGTGCCACGATACTCGCTGTCGTCAGACACGCATCAAGCAGAGGATATTTTGGAGAAGGAAACATCTCCGGAAAGTCTGCCGACATACGAACCACAAATGTTGCCAACATCACTCCCGCCAAAAGTACCAATGACAGAAGCGCTCCCATCTCCTCAACCTTCAACGAACTTATTTTCAGCTTTTTGTCCTTGCCGTTTAACCCAAACCACCCCCACCATTTTGCCATCCCATAGAAGTTCAGCAGTATATATGCACATTGCAACGACATTATCGAGTAAAGGTGCTGTTGGTAGAAGAGAATAGCAAACATTGTGTTGTTAGCCAACCCCAGTACAAATGTTATCGCTTTCTGACGCGAAGCTAAAAAAATGCTTGTCGCACTTGTACAGAACGCTATTATTTCAATCACATTGCTCATCCTACACTTCCTTCAAGTGAAATCTGCAAAAGTTTCTGCGCCTCTACAGCAAACTCCATTGGCAGTTTGTTAATTACTTCTTTTGCATAACCCCCGATAATAAGCCCAACTGCATCTTCCTCCGATATCCCTCTCTGCATACAATAGAAGAGCTGATCCTCCGAGATTTTCGATGTCGTAGCCTCATGCTCCGCGGTAGATGTAGTGTTGGCTATCTCGGTGTATGGAAAGGTGTGTGCTCCACAATCCGATCCTAAAAGCAATGAGTCACATTGACTGATGTTCCTCGAACCTATTGCTTTTTTGCCAATCTTGACCAAACCACGATAGGAGTTCTGACTATGTCCTGCCGATATACCTTTGCTTACTATTCTTGACCTTGTGTTTGCTCCTACATGAATCATTTTTGTGCCTGTGTCCGCCTGCTGATAGTTTGCTGTCAGTGCTACTGAATAAAACTCCCCTACTGAACCTTCGCCCTGAAGTACACACGATGGATATTTCCACGTGATGGCAGAACCTGTTTCTACCTGTGTCCAGGATATCCTGGAACGATTACCTCGACATTCCGCCCTTTTGGTTACAAAGTTGTAAATTCCTCCTTTGCCTTCTTTATCACCTGGATACCAGTTCTGTACAGTGCTATATTTTACCTCTGCATCAGTGTTGACCACAATCTCTACTATCGCTGCATGCAATTGGTTTTCGTCTCGCATAGGTGCCGTACAGCCCTCAAGGTACGATACGTAGGCATTGTCGTCAGCAACTATCAAGGTGCGCTCAAATTGTCCCGTCCCTTTCGCATTTATCCTGAAGTATGTGGAAAGTTCCATTGGACATCTGACTCCTTTTGGTATATAGACAAATGATCCATCTGAGAAGACTGCACTGTTCAACGCAGCATAAAAATTGTCTCGGTAACTGACTACACTGCCCAGATACTGACGTACCAGGTCTGGGTACTCTTTTACCGCCTCCGATATGGAACAAAAAATTATCCCTTTCTCTTTCAGGTTTTCTCTAAATGTAGTCTTGACTGACACCGAGTCCATCACAGCATCTACTGCCATCCCCGACAATACTTTCTGCTCCTCCAATGGTATGCCAAGTTTGTTGAATGTCTCTAACACTTTTGGGTCAACTTCGTCCAACGAGTTTACCTTTGGCTTATTTGGCGCTGCATAGTACGATATTGACTGATAGTCTATTTCGGGTATCTGCAAATGACCCCAACTAGGGTGTTTCAGCGTTGTCCAATAACGATATGCCCGCAACCGAAACTCTAACATCCACTGTGGCTCTTCTTTCAGTTCTGATATGCGCCTGACCACTTGTTCGTTCAACCCTTTTTCCAACAACTCCGTATGAACATCGGTCTCAAACCCATATTCATACTCTTTCTCTGCTACTTCATTGATTAGTTGGTTACTCATTATTTTTGGTTTTTCTTTTTATTTATGGAACTCCTTGATTTATCGCAACATCTGTTCCTGCTCAATGTAGATTCTCAACTGTTTCATCAACTCAATCATCTCTCCTGGTCGCTCTTTGATTGCTCGTTTTGTTTCGGCAATCAAATCTCGTAGGACAACCAGTTTATACTCCCTGATTACCGTCTCAAGATTCGACCTCAGTTTCAACTCCCGCTCCTGCTGTATCCTTGCCTCAAATTCAGCTTTTTTTCTCGCATACTGTGGGTCATCTTCCGGTGTCGTGAATTTTATATCACTGTCAAATCTCTTCGAGGTTACCTCTTTATCCAACATCAAAGATGTCGAAATCTCCCGTATATCGTCATCTTCGTTGAACGTAAAAATTTTGTCGTCTGTTACCTCCTGCTGTTCGATGAGTTTTATGAACTTTTCGTACGCTGGATTTTGCAACAGCCGTCCGTCTCGCTCTATATCTTCCAAACTTGCCAACAGCAAATCCGTGACATAATAACGCCCTTTGCCTTCTTCGTTTTCTACTTCTATGCTCTCACCGCAATGTCGAACAATGAATTGAACTATCTCTCGCTCTTGTATCGCAAATTTGTATATAGGTCTATTTGCCTCTTCTGCACGACGTTCGTCCTCTTGCCGTAACATTTTGTTGCGTTCATCACGCTCTTTCTGTTGCTGATCAGCCATTTTCAGACTGTCTATTCTCTCCATAATTGCCTCTCGCGGCATCTCAAATCGTTTTATCGCCTCTTTGATATATACCTCACGACTTATCGCATTTGGCAACAATGTAATAGTCTCAATTACTGAACTCAAGGCAGCGTTTACCTTGTCTGGGTCATCCTCACGACCAACAGTCAGCACTTTTTTTTTGAACTCAACGAAGTTCATACTATTTTCGTTGATATATGCCTCAATCTGTTCTGCTGAGTGGCTCTTTGCAAAGTCATCAGGATCTTGACCGTCGGGCAGAAGCACCATTCGCACCGTCATTCCTGCCTTTAACGCAATGTTTGCAGCTTTTTGTGCAGCAGCTATTCCTGCACTGTCTCCGTCATCCATAACTACTAGGTTGTTCGTAAACCTATGTATTGTCCCCATCTGCCTCTCCGTGAATGCTGTTCCGCAAGCTGCAACCGTGTTTCGCATCCCTGCTTGATGCATACTTATGACGTCTGCATAGCCTTCAACCAATATACAACAATCTTTGCGCTGTATTTCGCTTTTGGCATAATAAAGTCCATACAACTCTCTGTTTTTCTCGTATATTCCAATAATCTCAGGCGAGTTGACGTACTTGCCTACCCTCTTTTTCTCTTCTTCACTCAAGTTGTTCAGTATCCTCCCCCCAAATGCCACCACTTTCCCCGTTATGTTTACTATTGGGAATATCACCCTCCCTTTGAACCTGTCGTAACTCCTTCCACTCTCTTTATCAACTCCCCCTATCCCGCTTTTGACTATTATATCCTCACTGAAACCTGCCGCTATCGCTGCCTCATAAGCTACATTTTTGTTCATTGCATATCCCAAACGAAAAACTCTCATACTTTCGTCGGTGAATCGTCTCTCTCTGAAGAATGACATCCCTATAGCTCTGCCGTTAGGGTCGTTAATCATCGCTTCTTGACAGAATTTAGCATACCATTCGTTTATCTCCAGTATGTTCTGCCGCTCCATCTCTATTCGTTTCTCTTCCGGCGTCTGTTCTCGCTCCGGAACCTCAATGTTATATCTCTTCGCAAGTATTCTGAGTGCTTCAGGATATTTGCACTGCTCTTTTTCCATCACAAATTTTACCACATGTCCCCCTTTCCCACATCCAAAACACTTGAATATGCCTTTGGCTGGCGAAACAACAAACGATGGCGTTTTCTCTTCGTGAAATGGACAACAGGCTTTCAAAACTGTGCCTGCCTTCTGTAATTCAACACCATACGACCTTACTACATCTTCTATCCTCGCAGCATCTATAATTCTATCTATCGTATTTTGGTCTATCCTTGCCATGCTTATATATTGAGTTGCAAAGATACAAATTTTTTCTCACATAACAACTAAAAATCCCGCATTATTAGCAATATTTTTTTTCTTGCCTATTTATTGCCGTTTCAAATTCTTTTTTGTACCTTTGCAACCCGATTATGGGTGGTTCTATTAATTAGGTTGAGACGATTTTGAAGTTTATTTTTAGCAGATTGCTGTGCGGAGGAAGGGAGCAATGCGGGCATTGTGACAGACTGACAA
>JAGHVI010000167.1 GCA_018064385.1 Candidatus Minthenecus merdequi | reverse complement strand
ATCAACCCCTTGATAAAACCTGTTCTCACCTCTAAGTTAGGAAAATCCAAGGTGTATATGTATGTTTCAGGGTCATAATCCTTTATTGTCAGGTATCCGCTTTGATACAGCATAGGCAGAGCGCTGGTCATTGCCTCTGTGGGCACGTCAAAACCATCAGCAGGAGCCTGCAACCGCTCAAGTGAGGTAATGTCGGTCTTGTGCTTCTGCATCACTTGAAATATAAAAGACGGTGTGGCAGTCCTGAACCAGTAATCCTCCATTTTCTGATTGGCGAATGCGTTCAGAAGACTGTATGGGTTATAGACAGCAACCTTTGCCTCAGTGAAATAATAGCCGTCGTAATGCTTGCGGAGCATCTCGCGTGTCTCGTCATAGCTAATGCCCATCGTGCTGCCGAGTCGCTCGATGTCAGGACGAAACACAGTGTCTAATTCCTCGTCCGTGAAACCTGTAAGGGCAGCAAACTGCGGCAGCATTGATATATTGTTCAGATTGTTCAAGGTCGAGAATATGCTCAACTGCGAGAACTTTGTTATGCCTGTTATAAAGGTAAACCTCTCGTATGCCGAACAAGCTTTTATCGGGGTGTAGAACTCCTGCATTATCGTGCGGGTCTTTTCCAAGAGTTTTGAATCTCCCAACTTGCCAAGCAGTGGTGCGTCATATTCGTCGAATATCAGCACTACTCCAAGACCTGTCTGTTCGTATGCGCTCTCAATCAGGCTTTCCAATCTTGCTCCAGGTGTCTGTGCTCTTTCGTTTCTGCCGTAGATTCTTTCGTATTTTTCCAACTGCATACCTATCCTCGGCTGTATTTCTTCTATCGGCAAGTCCTTAACCACCGACAGATTAAAATGAAACACAGGATATTTCACCCATTCTTTGGTATGTTCCGCTATGGCAAGTCCCTCGAACAGTTCCTTGCGCCCCTCGAAATATGCCTGCAATGTCGATGTCAGCAGTGTCTTGCCGAACCTGCGCGGACGGCTCAGGAATATCCACTCTGACAGATTTATCATCCGCCAGATAAGTTCTGTCTTGTCAACATAAAGTTGTCCCTGTTTCCTGATTTTGGCGAAATTGTCATTCCCCACAGGGTATTTCCTTGTCCAAAGTTCTTCCATAATTTCAATCATTTCAAATTGACCACAAGGGTAAAAAATATATTTTGTTGCTACAAAACGCTCGCACAATTTTTTTCAAGCCCCTTTGCATTGCTTTTCTCAACAAAAGCCATCAATGGTATAATATGACGTTGATAATTCGTTTCACTCCATAATCCTTCGCTCAACAATTTGTTATACACCATATATTTCTGGACAAACCTCTTTTTACTCCGTCCGTTCAGCATTATCTTGTGTGGATATAATCTATAGCCCAAGAATGATGTTCCTTGCAGTACATTATTATATACCACTGGTTTCAGAGTCAGTTCAAGGTTTTCCTTAGCATATTCATCTATCGCCTCAACTGTTCTACGAACCTCACATTTGTTCATACCGAACACCAGAAAATCATCCATATACCGCACATATTTCTTCACCTTCAACACTTCTTTCACATAATGATCCATTCCAGACAGATAAAAATTGGCAAAATACTGACTTGTCAGATTGCCTATAGGCAATCCTCTACCCTTTTCTGTCTCGTAACTGTCAATGATTTTATACATCAGCAACAATACATCTGCATCCTTTATTATTCTTGCCAGACTATTTTTCAATGTCTGATGACATACGGAATCAAAGTACTTTCGGAAATCGCATTTTGCCACAAATCTGAAATGGCGCATCGCCTTGAACGCCCTCTCCAACGCCTTATACTGCCCTTTTCCTTTACGTGTGGCATACGTTGTTTCTATCAGTTGTCGCTCGAATATGTCGTGGCAGACATTCATCACCGCGTGGTGCATCACCCTTTCGTCAAAACTTGCCGCACATATCTTCCTTAGTTTCGGGTCTGTAATCCAGAAGTAATGATACCTGCCTATCTCAAATGTTCCTTCCGACAGTCCATCTCGCAATTCATCAAGTTTCTGCCATATATCCTCAGAATATCGGATTACCTCCTCCCTGTGCTGTTTGCCCCTGAAGGCTTTGGTATATGCCAGCATCAGGTTGTCCAGACACAATATCTTCTCCATCAGATTCCCTGCTCTTTTCATTGCATATTATCTCATATAGTTGCAAAAACTCCCTGCCGAACCTCTCTATTTTTCCTTTTCCTATACCCCTTATTTTCAACAGATTCTGTTCTGTTATATCCTCTATATCCGTCGTCATTGAAGCCAGTTCTGAATTGGTGAATATGGCATATACTGGCATTCCGAGACGATTTCCCAATTCTTTTCTGCATTGCCTGAGTTTATCGAACTTGACAAATTGTTCAGGGGTCAACACTTCTTTGTAATCTACCTGCGACTGTTTGTTTACCGCATCTCCTGTCCCCTGTGTTTCAACCGTATTCGGCAGGTAGGTGACGCAAAACGACCAGCAATGCGTTCCGTCGCTATTTGTCACAAGCTGTTTGTCTATTGCCACTATTCTGTTGCCTCGCAGCAATTTGTTCAGTTTGTCAGTCTCAGACTGACCTTCGGTCAATGGTATGTTGAATATTGCTATCTGCATAATTTTTCTGAAATAAAAAATGGGCGAAAGCGTTCGACTCTTTCTACCAGCATCCGCCCATCTGGCATTGCTCTGAATGCTCGTTTTCGTTTCACAATCGCTCAAGTGAAACACGATAACAGACTGGTTACTACCTTATCTTTCTTTATTACACCATGGCAGATTATGGATTCTTCTAATTGTTTCTGGTCGTAAGCTAAAAAAGCAAGACCAAGCGAAAGCCATTGTTGTTGTTGCGGTTGTCAGGATTGTTGTTGTTGCGATTAGTTGAACGGCAGTTTCTGGCATTGTTGTTCCAACTGCCACCGCGCAGCACACGGTTCGACCCAGTCTTTGTCTGTCACCGTATTTTTCCGCCTTTGAGTTTTCTGCCTCGCCCCTGCTCTTTTTGCGCCCTGTGGCTTACGCCCGACAGGGCGCATAAGGGCAGGGGCAGACAGAAAACTCATTTGCATATTTCCATTCTTTTTTTTCTTTTTTCTTTCTTGTTTCTTCACTTGCTTATAGGTAGTAACCTAAAAAAGCAAGACCAAGCGAAAGCCATCGTTGCTGCCGCGGCCGCCAGGATTGCTGCCGTAGCGAGCAGTAGAACGGCAGAAACTGGCATTGCTGCGCCAACTGCCACCGCGCAGCACACGGCACGACCCAGACGAAGGTCCAACAGGGTCAGTCTGCGATGAAGAAGAGTATGAACCTTTCCAATCAGAACACCACTCCCATACATTGCCACTCATATCGTATAGTCCTAACTCGTTCGCCTGCTTATTACCTACTGGATGTGTGCGACAATTTATGCTTGAAACTTGACTCCATTCGCTCCAGTTTCCAGTAGTCTTTCTGTCACCAGAATTGTTCCAGTTCCAACCAACTTTATCCAAATCATTGCTGCCTGAGTACTCATACCCTCGGCTCTTGTTCCCTCCTCGTGCTGCAAATTCCCACTGCGCCTCTGTCGGCAAGGCAAACCTGCGGCCTGTCTTTTGGTTCAACTTGCTGATAAACTCTTGGCAGTCATCCCAACTAACCATCTCCACTGGCAGATTGTCTCCTTTAAATTCAGAAGGATTGCTGCCCATCACTGCCTGCCACATCGCCTGCGTTACCTCTGTCTCACCTATATAATAATCACTCAATGTCACACTATGGACTGGTTTCTCGTCAGAGGCTCCATTCTTTGACCCCATCTGAAAAGTTCCTCCCTCAACAAGTCGCATACGGAATGTCACTCCATTGACTGTTATTGTCTCGACATCTTGTATAATCTTCTGTATCGCAAAAGATTTATTAGTTGTACCAATCCCCACGGTAAACCTCTCGCTGAAATCCTTATACTCTTCCGCCTTTATCTCTACATTATGTTCTGCATACGACAAGTTCACCATTATCTCAGCACCCATACCCCGGTCAACACCGTCAATCGTCCAACGTGCCGCAGGAACCCCACACGACAGACGAACATCTTGTCCTTCCGACAATTTACCGTCCAATGTTGTTGTCTGACCCTCTGTGACAGTCACTCGCTCACGACGCTCGGCACATCCTGCCTTGCTTATCACCACATCGTGCGTACCTATCAGCACATTCTCAATCAACATAGGCGATTCACCAATCTTATGCCCATCAACCATTATGTCTGCTCCCACTGGCTTTATATTGACCATCAACGTCCCCATTATTGCAACAGGGGCAGGAAGGTCAATCGTTCCACCTGACTCCATAGTGATGTTGCGTACTATTGACTGGCTGCGATGAGATGCCTTGCGTGTCTCGAAAGTATATTCGCCAGGTGTCAGATCCACAGAGATATTTCCACTACCCTTTTTCTCCCCGTTCACCCAAATCTCTGCATCTCCGCCTGCCACAAGATTGACTGAGACAAAATT
>JAGHVI010000075.1 GCA_018064385.1 Candidatus Minthenecus merdequi | reverse complement strand
TGTTAGTCGGTCACAATGCCCGCATTGCTCCCTCCTTCCGCACAGCAATCTACTAAAAATAAACTTCAAAATCGTCTCAACCTAATTAATAGAACCACCCTATATACTTGCAGCCGCCCTGCAGCTTACCGGTCAGCAGTTCCATACCCATGTGCCTCATGGCGAACTCACGGTTGTCAGGGCTTTGGTATGCCCCGTCAGCATAGACGTTCCTGACAATATGTCCGGTTACTCTCTCTGTGTTGGACACTGCGTCCTGCAGGAAGTGACAGTCGGCATACGTGAATAGCTTCGTCTGGACGGATGTGATGATGCTTGGCTTGCCTTCCTCCACCGTCTCTGTGATGTTTGTGACGAAGCCTGACAACTTCTGTCCATCCTTGTCACGGTATGTAGCATCCGGATTGTCAGGACTCTGAAGGCTGTCGCTTGCTATCTTATGCTTGTCCCGTGGCGTCACTGCCCCTTTCGAACATGTCGTTTCTTTTTTATGGTGCAAAGATACAAAAAGTATTTCAATTAGCCAAACAATCAGCCGATTATTTGTTGACATATTTTTATAACAATCAGTCCGACTTTTTAAAGTGGACTCAATCATGCAATTTTATCTCGACATAACACCATGAATATGAAAAAATATTCGTAACTTTGCAACGAATTTATAAACTTGGGTTATTATGTGCAGTAAATATCTTTATCCCGTTGACACAGACCAGTTTGAGCGTATCAGACAGAGCGGCAAGTTATATGTTGACAAGACTGATATGCTATTCGATTTGGTCAACAAATACGATTATGTCTTTCTCTCCAGGCCAAGAAGGTTCGGAAAATCACTGCTTTGCAACACTTTCAGGGCTTATTTCAATGGTCAGAAGGAACTGTTTGAGGGGTTGAAGATTGCCTCGTTGGAAAAGGAGTGGAAGAAATACCCAGTACTCCAGTTCGCAATGAGCGGACTGAAACATCTTGATCTTGGTGAGGCTCGCGAGAAATTGGGACTCTATATCCGGGAATACGAGCAGTTATATGGGTGTGACAATTTTGGTATGTCTCCTGGTGCACGTTTCAGGGAGGTCATCCATACCGCACATGCAAAGAGTGGCGAGAAAGTGGCGATTATCATCGACGAATACGACTCTCCTATTCTTGCCCTGCTGCACCAGCCAGAGGAGCGGGATGCCATGCGCAGGATGATGCGTGAGTTTTTCCAGGTGCTGAAGGACGAGGGGGCGCATATACGCTTCGTATTCATGACTGGCATAACGAAGTTCTCGCAGATGAGCATATTCTCCGAACTCAATAACCTCAAGAACATCTCGATGATGCCTGAGTATTCCGGTCTTTGCGGCATTACCAAGACTGAGTTGGAGACAACGCTCAAGCCTCACGTGGCAGACCTTGCCGAAAGGATGGGATGCACCACCGAAGAGGCATACGCCAAGATAAAGGAGTATTACGATGGGTATCATTTCTGCGAAGAAAGCGAGGACATTTATGCACCTTACAGTCTGCTCAATGCCCTGAATGACGGAAAGGTAAAGGAATTCTGGTTCGAGTCGGGGACAAGTTCGTCGCTGATGGAGAACCTGAAGCATTATCCACTCGCCAAAATAATGTCATACGATGGAGTGGATGTAAACCTCAAGCAATTTGCGATACCTTGCGAGGAGGCGACAACGCCTATGCCGCTGCT
>JAGHVI010000138.1 GCA_018064385.1 Candidatus Minthenecus merdequi | reverse complement strand
GCTGCTTGTCTGTCGGTCACAATGCCCGCATTGCTCCCTTCCTCCGCACAGCAATCTGCTAAAAATAAACTTCAAAATCGTCTCAACCTAATTAATAGAACTACCCATAAAAAAGTTTTTGGAAAAAGAAAGAGAGGCAGTTGACCGGTTCGTCATCCACCTCTCTTTCGGGTGATCCAGCTGGGGCTCGAACCCAGGACCCCAACATTAAAAGTGTTGTGCTCTACCTGCTGAGCTACTGAATCTCCAACCTATAAAAATTAACTATGAAAAAAATTATCAGTGATCCAGCTGGGGCTCGAACCCAGGACCCCAACATTAAAAGTGTTGTGCTCTACCTGCTGAGCTACTGAATCTCAAAATCGGGTGCAAAGGTACGACTTTTTTTTGAACTGACAAAGGAATTTCCAAAAAAAATTTTCAGGCAAAAAATAAGAGCAAAAAGGTTGGCAGAATCAGAAAGATTTAGTAACTTTGCGGCTTTAATAAACACTATGGCAGACGATAAGAAGATAATTTTCTCAATGGTGGGGGTAAGCAAGGCTTTTTCTCCACAAAAACAAGTACTTAAGAACATTTACCTCTCGTTTTTTTACGGTGCGAAGATTGGTATTATTGGTTTGAATGGTGCAGGAAAATCCACTTTATTGAAAATAATTGCGGGGATAGAGAAGCAATATGAGGGCGAAGTAGTCTTCTCGCCTGGCTACTCAGTGGGATATTTGGAGCAAGAACCCAAATTTGATGAACAAAAAACCGTACTTGAAGTTGTTCGCGAGGGGGTTCAACCGATTATGGATATGCTTGACGAGTTCAACCGCGTCAACGACTCTTTCGGTGACCCAGACGCTGATTTCGATAAACTGCTCGCTCGGCAGGCTGAGTTGCAGGACAAACTGGACGCTCACGATGCTTGGAACATAGACAATCGTTTGGAACAAGCCATGGACGCTCTTCGTTGTCCTGACGAGAATGCTGTGATGCAAAACCTCTCGGGCGGTGAACGCAGACGTGTCGCTCTTTGCCGATTGTTGCTTCAAGAACCTGACATTCTGCTGTTGGACGAGCCAACCAACCACTTGGATGCAGAGTCTATTGATTGGTTGGAACAGCATCTGCAACAATACAAAGGAACTGTCATTGCCGTAACTCACGACCGCTACTTTCTTGACCATGTCGCTGGTTGGATTCTCGAACTTGACCGTGGCGAGGGTATCCCTTGGAAAGGCAACTACAGCGGGTGGTTGGAGCAGAAAACCGCACGGATGGCTATGGAGGAGAAACAGGCCAGCAAGCGTCGCAAAACGCTTGAACGCGAACTTGAGTGGATTCACATGGCTCCTGCTGCCCGTCATGCTAAAGGCAAGGCTCGTCTCAACCAATACGATGCTCTCCTGAACGAAGATCAAAAACAGCGCGAGGAGAAACTTGAGATTTTCATCCCTAACGGACCACGTCTCGGCAACAAAGTTATAAACGCTGTTGACGTGGCTAAAGCCTTCGGCGACAAACTGCTGATGGAGAATCTTAACTTCTCGCTGCCGCCAAATGGTATAGTTGGTATCATTGGACCTAACGGTGCAGGAAAAACAACTCTTTTCCGTATGATTATGGGAATGGAAAAAGTTGACAAAGGCACGTTTGAGGTCGGCGAGACCGTGCGAGTTGGGTATGTTGACCAAATGCACAAAGACATTGACCCTCAGAAAAGCATCTTTCAGGTAGTATCTGGAGGAACAGAATTCATCCGCGTTGCAGGACGCGAGATTAACGCACGCGCTTACTTGAGCCGTTTCAATTTCACTGGTGCTGACCAGGAAAAACTGTGCGGTGTACTCTCGGGCGGTGAACGAAATCGTCTTCACCTGGCACTGACACTCAAATCCGAAGCTAACGTGTTGTTGCTCGACGAGCCGACCAACGACATTGATGTCAATACTCTCCGCGCATTAGAAGAAGGCTTACAGAATTTTGCTGGCTGTGCAGTCGTAATTTCCCATGACCGTTGGTTCCTCGACAGAATATGTACACACATATTGGCTTTCGAGGGAGACTCGCAGGTATTCTTCTTCCAAGGCACTTACTCAGAGTATGAAGCCAACAAAAAAATGAGGTTGGGAGATGTCGAACCACACCGCATCAGATACAGAAAGTTGTAAATAATTAATAACACAATATATAATAGTATGAAAAGTGACAAAACACTCTGCAAAGACGTCGTCATCCGTTTCTGCGGAGACTCGGGCGACGGTATGCAGCTCACGGGAACACTCTTCTCGAGCCTTTCGGCCATTCTCGGCAATGAGATTGCAACTTTCCCAGACTACCCAGCCGACATGCGTGCTCCTCAGGGAACAATTGGTGGTGTATCAAGTTTCCAGGTTCACGTTGGTTCAGGAATCCACACCCCAGGCAACGAATGCGATGTGCTTGTGGCTATGAACTGTGCGGCTCTGAAAGTCAACTACCGACTCGTCAAAAAAGGCGGTGTCATCATCTTTGACACTGACTCGTTCGACGAGAAAAACTTGGAAAAAGCACTCTACAAGACCGACAATCCATTCACCGAATTAGGCATTTCGGAAACTATCCAGTTGGTTCCTGTTGCTTTGACAACACTCACCGAAAAATCGCTTGAGGACTTTGGTATGGACAAAAAATCTGTTGACCGCTGCAAAAATATGTTCGCACTCGGACTTATCTGCTGGTTATTCAACCGTCCATTAGAACAGGCTCAGCACTTCCTTGCAAACAAATTTGCCAAAAAACCGGACATCCTCAAGGCCAACGACAAAGTGTTGACTGATGGTTTCAACTACGGCAACAACACCGCAATAAACATTAACACCTTTGAACTTCACCGTTCTGAAGAACTGCCAAAGGGCAAATACACAATTATTGCAGGAAACAAAGCAACAGCTTGGGGCCTCATTGCTGCTGCTCACAAGTCTGGCAAGGAACTCTTCCTCGGTTCTTACCCTATCACTCCGGCAACCGACATCATGCACGAACTTGCTGCTCGCAAAGATATGGGTGTCAAGGTAGTTCAAGCCGAAGACGAAATCGCAGGTGTATGTACAGCCATCGGAGCTGCTTTTGCTGGCGACCTTGCCGTAACTTCAACCTCAGGTCCTGGTCTCTCCCTTAAGTCCGAAGCTATTGGATTAGGAGTAATGTCCGAGTTGCCTCTCGTTGTTGTTGACGTTATGCGTGGTGGTCCTTCCACCGGTCTCCCTACCAAGACTGAGCAGACTGACCTCCTTCAGGCTATCTACGGCCGAAACGGCGAATGCCCTTGCGTGGTCATCGCTGCTTCAACTTCTGCCAACTGCTTCGACTACGGCTTCGAAGCTTGCCGTTTGGCTCTCGAAAACAACGTACCAGTCATCTTGTTGACAGATGCTTATCTTGGCAATGGTCAGAGCCTCTGGCGACTCCCTAAACTTGCCGAACTGCCAGAGATTCACCCACACATTGCAACTGACGCACAACTTGAGGGTTACAATGCTTGCGTCCGTGATGCAGAAAGCAAGGTAAGATGGCATGCGTTCCCTGGTATGGAAGGTTTTGCACATCGCAACTGCGGTTTGGAACGTGATGCTGACAAAGCTACTATCTCTACCGACGGAGCTAATCACGAGAAAATGGTAAAGATACGTGCCGAAAAGGTTGCCAAGATTGCCAACACGATACCTGAACTTAAGGTCGAAGGCGACACTGATGCTGATATTCTCCTGATAGGTTGGGGTTCGACTTACGGTCATCTGAAAAGCGCAATGCAGGATATGCAAGCATCTGGCAAAAAATGCGCTTTGGCTCATTTCAACTATATCAACCCATTACCTAAGAACACAGCAAAAGTTTTGTCTCAATACAAAACCAAAGTTGTCTGCGAGTTAAACTCAGGTCAATTCGCCACCTATCTCCGTTCGCAAGTCCCAGGCGAATACCTTCAGTATAACAAAGTCGAAGGTCAGCCTTTCAACATTGGCGGCATAGTAGAATATTTGAAAACACTCTAATTCAAACAAATATGTACACAGCAAAAGATTATAAGAGTGACCAACTGGTACGTTGGTGTCCAGGTTGCGGAGACCATGCAGTACTCAACTCGTTGCACAAGGCAATGGCAGAACTCGGAGTCAATCCAGACAAAATAGCCGTAATCTCCGGTATCGGCTGTTCATCCCGTCTGCCTCATTATATGAATACTTACGGATTCAACACAATCCACGGACGTGGTGCAGCTGTCGCTTCGGGTGTCAAGGTTGCAAACCCTGACATCACTGTATGGCAATGTTCCGGTGATGGTGACTGTATGGCCATCGGCGGTAATCACTTCATCCACGCTTGTCGCCGCAACGTTGACATCAACATGCTTATTTTCAACAACCGTATATATGGTCTGACAAAAGGTCAGTACTCCCCTACTTCGCCTAAAGGATTTGTCAGCAAATCATCTCCTTTCGGCACTGTCGAACGCCCATTCCGTCCTGCCGAACTCGTTTTTGGTGCACGCGGAACTTTCTTTGCACGTACTGTTGATATGGATGGACCAACCACGGTTATGTGTATGAAAGCTGCTGCTCAGCACAAAGGTTATTCCGTAACCGAGTGCTTGACCAACTGCGTCATCTTCAACAACGGCACTCACAACTGGATTGGCACAAAAGAAGCACGCGCTGAGCATGCTGTTATTCTCGAACACGGCAAACCAATGATTTTCGGATTAAACAGAGACAAAGGTCTTGTGCTTGACGGATGGAATCTTAAGGTTGTTACCATTGGCGAGAATGGAGTTAAGGAGAGTGATATACTTGTTCACGACGCTCACTGCGAGGATGCTACTCTCCATACAAAACTTGCTTTGATGGATGGTCCTGATATGCCTGTTGCTCTCGGTGTCATTCGTGACGTTGAATGCGAAAGCTACGACGAGGCTGTCGAAAACCAAATCAAGGATGTTCAATCCAAGTCTAAATATCATACTTTCGATGAACTTATTGGTTCGCTCGAACAGTGGGATATGTAATTATTACAAATGTCAATAAAAAACCTCTCGATTTTTCGAGAGGTTTTTTCTTGACTTCATCACTTTTTTGCGCCATCAAATGGCGCAAAATGAATATCAGCCAGTTAAGTGAAAATAATGGGTGATTTTGGGTGACGCAAGCAAA
>JAGHVI010000039.1 GCA_018064385.1 Candidatus Minthenecus merdequi | reverse complement strand
TTTTTAGCAGATTGCTGTGCGAAAGAAGGGAGCATAGCGGGCTATGTGACCGACTGACAAGCAGCAAGATGCAAAAATAAATTCAAAAGCGTCCAATTATGGAACATTCTCTTATATATCATACAAACATAATTTATAGAACCACCCTAAAAAGGAAGTGCCAACTCATAAGGAGTCAGCACTTCCTTTTTTTATAGAACCACCCTTTATCTTTCAGCCTTTGTAAAAGCTTCGTATTTCTTGACTGCCATACGATTCTCAATTCGCGAGTCAATAAGGTTGTTTTGAGCCTGTAGATAGAGTGCTTGTGCTTGAAGTATATCGGTAACAGTTTGAAGTCCTGACTTATAATTCAAACGGGCAAGTCTGAGATTTTCGGTAGCTTTAACAACGGAACTTTCATACTGCTTTACCAAAGCCTCTGCCTCAATTGCACTGTTGAAAGCCTGTGTGGTTTGAAGTTCCAATTTCTCTGCATATTCGGTTTTCTGCAACTCAGCTTTCTTTATTTTGATGTCACTCTGTTTCAGTTTATGAGAAGTCTCCCACCACCCTGTGACTGGAACTGTAACTGTCAAACCTACCATACCATTCATAAAGCGTTTCTGATCAATATCTACAAATTGATATTTTGCCGAAGGGTCAAATGGCGAAACATAGTTGGCATAACCATAAGTAACACCAATAAGAATTGAAGGTAAGGCCTCAGCAAGAGCCATCTTGCGTTTCAATTTTTCTGCTTTTATTTGAATTTCCAGAAGCGAATACTCTGGACGTGACGCTACTGCAGTTTTTGTGTCAACCATTTTTGCAGAAGCAACAATACCATCCATCTCTTCCAGTTGGATTTTTTCGTTGTAAGGCATTCCTATAACCTGGCAAAGAGCCTGACGAGCAAGCGAGATTCCGTTGTTGAGTCGAATTGTCTGAGCAGACAATTCATTCTGCCGAAGTTCAATCTCAAGAAGGTCATTTTGGACAGCAAGTCCTGCCTTGACTGCCGTTCCTACTATATTATGGACAGTGTCAAGTAGTTTCTGGACTGCCTCAATAGTCAAGCGTTTAGCCTCAAGGTCAACAATAAGCCAATAACTCTCCTCTACTGCAAGTAGCGCATCACGCTCTGCTACAAGTTGTTTGGTTTTTGCTGCCTCAATGCCAACTTTTGCTAATCTGTTCCCGTTAACTATTCTTCCACCCATATAAATAGGCTGAACAGCACCAATCTGAGCTACA
Source organism: Candidatus Minthenecus merdequi (assembly GCA_018064385.1). Lineage (GTDB taxonomy): Bacteria > Bacteroidota > Bacteroidia > Bacteroidales > Paludibacteraceae > Aphodosoma > Aphodosoma merdequi. Next base: position 8,501 of record JAGHVI010000039.1, on the reverse strand, counting down.
ATACCTTGGCTCATCAAAGATATAGAATTTGGGAGATTGACTTTTATGCTTAATTTTTCATATACTTCATTAAGAAAATCACGAGCTTTGCTGTTTGTCAAATCTTCAATTTTCATTTCAATCAGCGGGTCAAATGCATTATATCCCATAGCTGAGATTGCAACTTGAGGAAAGTATTTGGTAAATGCTTGTGATTTGACTTCTTGAGCCTCTTCAACATCCAGTTTTGCTGTTTTTATTGCATAGCAATTCCTGCGTGCCATTGCAAAACAGGAATCGAGACTAAGAATCTGGCTACTGAGCGATAATACGCCTAACAAGCCAACTGCCATTGTAAGAAATATTCTTTTCATATCAAAGTTTAGGTGAACCCTATGAAGGTATTTTTTTATTTTGTTGTCTGTAATGTTGAATCTGAATTTACCACAAATTTACCTCTTGGGTCAAATATTTTCCAGTAAAGGATAGGAAGAACAGTAACGATTAGAGGCAATGTGAAGATAGTACCGAAACAGATAACTACACCGAGAGGCATCCACAGCGAAGTACCAGCGGTAATCATTGGGATAACACCAAGAGCCGTTGTGGCTGAAGTCAGAAAGATTGGACGCATACGTCTGACTCCTGCCTGATATGCTGCTTTGCTATATTCCAATTGTTGTGGTCCATTATGCAATTCATCTGCATATTCAAACATCATAATAGAATTTCGAACAATCACACCAATCAGCGAAATGATACCCAACACAGCTGAGATTGAAAAATCCAATCCGAAGAGCCACAAACCGAAGAATGCACCAAACAATGTCAGCAATGCTGTCGAAATTGTCAGGAGAGAAAGGTTAATTCGCTGATAGTTGTAAAGAAGGACAGCAAACATAACGGCTATCGCAGCAATGATGGCTACAAGTATCTGAGGAACCATCTCTTCGTTTGTTTTTGTCAAACCACCGGCAGAAATCTCAAAGTCATGTTTACCACTTTTCTTAATCCACTTGAATATCTCGTCGTTAGCAGCCGGCTGCGAAGCATTACCTTTCAGGTCAGCAGCAACAGTGATAGTTCGAACACCATTCCAATGAGTGATAGCCGAGTGATGCCAGGTTGGACGAACTTCTGCAACCTGCGACAGGGGCACCCAAAGTCCAGGTATAGCCGTTGGTACTTGCATTTCAGATACAGACTGACAATCCAACGTATCAGATTGATCTGAATATAAGATTACCGGGATTGTTCTGTCTCCTTCATAAAGTTTGGTCAAGGTGACACCTTCTAGAGCAGTCGCAACAAAAGCCGAAAGACTGGTCTGTGTAATACCAAAACGACTTGCCTCTTCGTCTTTCATTGTGATGCTGACTACAGATTTGCACTCATCATAGTCGCTGTGAACCCAACGCAATGAAGGCATTGACGCCATAAATGCCTTGAGTGAGTCGGCATATTCAGCCATCTCGTCCATATCTTCACCCCTGAGATAAACCTCTATTGGGTTAGCTACGTTCTGATAGTCCATCTGTTTAAAACGAATGTATGCATTAGGATAGAAATCCTCGTATTTCTCTGAATACTCGGATATCAACTCCTCAGTAGCATCCGACGAAACTGTATTGACGATAAACTGAGCGTAACTTTCGGATGCCATTTGAGGGGAATATGTAGCATGAAAACGAGGTGAGGATTGACCAAGGAACGAAGTTACACATTTCACACGAGGGTCTGCATTGAGGATACGAGCCAACGAATCAGCCACCAGCGAGGTTTCTTCAATCAAAGCTCCTTCGCGAGCATGTATTTCAACGGCAAACATCTCACGCTCTGCCTTAGGAAGCATCTGCACGTTCAGTCGCGTGAAGAAAAATACACCGAGAACTATCAGTCCAATAGTGACCAAAAGCGTACTCCAAGCAAAACGGAAACAGAAAGTGAGGAATTTTTCATAAACACGTTGCAGCCACCCAAAGAATTTGGCTTGAGCCTTATCAATAAAATTTTGCTTTTTCTGCTTGTGTATCAACCGTGTGGCAAGATATGGAGTCACCCAAACAGCATAACCAATACTTGCCGTCATTGCGAAGAATACTGTCCATGGGAATAATTTCACAAAATCCTTCATAATACCACTGAAAATGATAGGCATAGGGAAGAACATTGCCGAAATACTGCAAGTTGCAACAATCATTGGCATAAACAGAGCTTTGGTTGACACCGAAGCAGAATACCAAGGGGAATGACCTGAGTCAAGTTCGTTTGTATAACCATCGACAACGATAATCGAATTATCGACAATCATACCTAACACCACAATCAATGCTGCCAATGTAACAGTGTTCAGTTGGACGTTAAACAAATACATCAACGCCAGTGTAACAGCAATACAGATAGGAACACCTGTTGATGCAACGATTGATGTTTTGATAGGAAACAGAACTAACATCACAAGCACAACGACTACGATACTCATCAGAATATCACCGAGAAACGAAGTAACAGAGTCGTCAACTACCTTTGGCTGATTCGAGATTGTATGGAATTTGACATCCGGAGGAAGGATAGCCATTGTCTCTGTTATGACATCATCAACTTTCTCTCCGAACTCAACAATATTGTTGTTGCCCGCCATCTGAAGTTCGATTACTAAACACGAAACTCCATTAACCGAATCTCCCTCGAAGTACTTTATATACTTGGTTGGTTCAACATAATGCCTCTGCACTTCAGCCACATCACTTAGTCGTAATGCATGACCGGTGAGCGGTTCCATCATCACTATCTGATCTTTGATTTCCTGTTCGGTCTTGAATGGTATATCTACATGGACACAAACACCATTGCTTGGCAAAGTACCCGAAAGCGAACGGAGTCCTTGCATTGAGAGCATCATAAGAAGAGAAGATTGATTGATGCCATACTTAGAAAGTTGGTCAATGTCTATGTCAACGGAAATCTCCTCCTGTCGTGTTCCTATTATATTCACCTTTCCCATCTCAGGAATAGCACGGAGACGGTCAGAAAGCAACTTTGCGTAATCCTCCAGTTCACGAGGCGAACGCTGATTGCTTTCGACGGTCATCAACAGCGACGAAGTGCTGCCAAAATCATCAACAACGACAACCTGCAGGACTCCTTTTGGAAGAGAAGTAAGTTTGAAGAGATTCAAACCTGCACGAATTTTAGCCCAAATTTCATCCTTATGCTCTATATCCTCACGTAGTTCTGTATAGATATAGACAATGCCGTCTTTTGTTGTTGAATGTGTTTTCTCTTTATCAATTTCTTGAAATGTAAAAAGATATTTTTCGAGGGGTTCGGTTACCTGCTCTTCGATTTCTTCAGCAGTAGCACCGGGATAGATAGCAGCCACAACACCGAGACGGATGGTAAACTGAGGAAACTCATCTTTGTTCAGTTTCGGAAGAGACCAAAATCCGAAGATGGTCAGCACAGCTATAAGAAAAAAGACCATGCCGTGGTTAGCCATCGCCCCTTCTATATGATTACGATTACGCTTTCCCATGATTATTACTTTGTTGGTTTAACTTTAGCACCATTATAGAGTTTTTGGAAACCTCCTACAACTACCATATCACCCTGTTTGATACCATCCGTAACGAGAACATGGTCTCCAACAAACGAACCTACAACAATTTCCCGACGGGTAGCTTCACCATTATTCACCACCCATACAGTCAACTGATTGTATCCATTCTGGACACAATAAGCAGGCAGAACAAAACCTTCGTGAGTTTGATATAACATATTGACCTTTGCAACCATTCCGGGGAGCAACATAGCAAGTTCACTTTCGTCAACGGTCGAATCCGGAAGAAGGCTCATTGTTACCTCGTAAGTGTGAGTAATAGATTTGGCTAAAACACCTTTTTTCTCAACAGCACAAGGTATGCGAAGTCCGTCAATAGCTGGGAATGAAACAACACCACGGTCGCCAACTTTCATCTTGCCAATTTTATTTTCTGCTACACTGATAGTTACTTTCTGATTCTTCATATTGACAATAACCATTGCTGTCTGGTTTGGCAGTAGGTTCTGACCAACCTCAACATCACAATTGCAAACCACACCGTCCATAGGTGCTGTCAATACACAGTTAGACACCTGTTTCCTTAAACCGGTAACAGTAGCACGAGCCTCTTCCAATTGAGTTCTCACTTCTACAAATTTCACTTCGGAAATACCACCGGCATCATAAACCTGTTTTACGCGTGCATAGCCATCTTCTGCCTGACGAAGCTTAGCCTCTGCTGTTTTTAGTAAACTCTTGACCGAGGTGTTATCAACGGTAAGAAGTTTATCGCCTTTGCGGACAATATCACCATTTGTAACATTCAATGTCTTGATGGTTCCACCTCCAACAAAACTCATAGGGACACTCGAGCCTTCTTCAACACTGCCAACGTATGTGAAGGATGAGAAATTGGCAAGCGAGTCCACTGTTTGAACTTTTACTCTAAGAACCTTTTGCTCAGATTCTTTCTTGTCTCCGCAGGATGCAAGCGAAAGACAAATAACTAAAACCGAATAATAAAATAAGTGTTTCATACGCATAAAAATATTTTGGTGCAAAGGTACAAAAAAAAAAAGAATTATGTTCTATTATTCCTATAATTTTTTCAACAAAAATTTATTTGCAAAAAAAGAATCTGAAACGGGTACATTTTAGGATTTTTTCCGTACCTTTGCAGACTGATTGAATGAAGGTCTGCATTTATGGCTAAAACAATAGAAAAAATAGGTTATGCCCTTGGTGATGCTGCTGCAGGTGGTATCGTTTGGAAAATGATGTCAATTGCTTTTCCTTTCTTTTTTACCAACATTTTCGGACTTACAGTGGTAGATGCGGCGATATTAATGCTCATTGCTCGACTTTTCGATGTCGTAACTGACCCTCTTATGGGGGCAATAGCAGACCGCACACAATCTCGTTGGGGTACATATCGTCCTTGGATGATTTTCGGGGCAATACCATTTGGTGCTGTCTTTGCTCTGCTTTTTTATACACCGGAATTGGATTCCGAAGGAAAGCGCATTTGGGCTTACACACTATATATATTAATGATGGCTGTTTATACGATGGTCAATGTGCCATACGGCTCGTTGTTAGGTGTTATGACCGAAGATGATGACGAGAAAAACCAGTTCTCCTCCTACCGTATGGTTGGGGCGTACGCTATGGGGTTTGTCACCCTTATAACATTCCCGTCGCTTCAAAGGATGGTTGGAGGAACCCAGGCGCACCAATACTCCACCCTCGCCATATTTTTAGGTAGCTTAGCCGCACTTATGACACTTTCCTGTGGATTGTTGACCAAGGAGAGAATCACACCAGTCAGAGCCAAGCATTTTTCGTTCAAACCATTTGCTGACCTGTTCAGCAATCGCCCTTGGGTCGTTCTCACACTTATAGGTGTTTGCACCAATTTCTTCAATGGTTTTCGTTATGCCGTGGCTGGCTATATGATGCAATATTGCCTTGAAGGAGAGGTGACGTTATGGGGGTTGGTCATAAACTACACACGACTGATGACTTTTGGCGAGGTCACATGTATGGTTTTCGGTGGACTATCGCCTTGGCTAACCGCAAAGGCAGGCGGCAAGAAGAGGGCTTTCCGTCTCGCTACGCTGGTTTGTATAATATCGTCCATTGCTTTCTGGTTCATACCGATGTCGCCTGATTTTATTTGGCTGATGGTTATGATGGTGATAATAACGTCAATGGGTATCGGGTGGTTTTCTCCTTTGCTTTGGTCTATGTACGCCGATGTTGCCGACTATGCAACTGAACATAACGGTGTATCCTCTACCGGACTCATATTTTCTTCTGGAACGATGTCTCAAAAACTCGGTTCTGCCGTCTCAGGTTCGCTTGTAGCATTGTTTCTCGGCATTGCTGGCTTTGCATCAAACACTGATGTTACAGGGGAAACAGTTATACTAATATCTGACATCGAAAGCGTCCGCACAATGATTTGGGCTCTCTTCTCGCTGATACCTGCTGCTATCGCTTGCTTTATGCTCTGGCTTATTTACAAATACCCTATCAATAAATAATACCCTATAACTAAATGACAGTAAACAAAGAGATACTTCCTTGGATTGAACGTCCGACTGGTTGTTCTGACACGCTGTGGCGCGACCCTCGCAACCCCATAATTAATCGTTATAGCATTCCTTGCTCAAACAGCATATTCAACAGCGCAGTTGTCCCATTCGGTGAAGGATTTGCCGGCGTTTTTCGCTGCGACAACCGTGCCGTGCAAATGAATATCTTCGCCGGTTTCAGCCTTGACGGTATCAAATGGAAAATCGAACACGAACCAATCATTTTCGAATGTGGAAATACCCGAATGATTGAGAGTGACTACAAATACGACCCTCGCGTGACATTCATCGAAGACCGCTATTGGATTACTTGGTGCAATGGTTACAAAGGACAACCCACCATCGGCATAGGTTATACCTTTGATTTCAAACATTTCTATCAATGCGAAAATGCCTTTTTGCCTTTCAATCGCAATGGAGTGCTGATGCCCCAAAAAATCAATGGCTTGTACGCTATGCTGAGTCGTCCTTCGGACAATGGACATACTGCTTTTGGCGACATTTATATAAGTTATTCACCCGATATGGTCTTTTGGGGCAAACATCGTAAAGTGATGGGAGTTACTCCTTTCGAGGTCAGTGCTTGGCAGTGTCTGAAAGTCGGTGCCGGTCCTGTGCCTATCCGTACTGCCGAAGGATGGTTGATGTTCTATCATGGTGTTATACGCACCTGCAATGGCTATCGGTACTCGATGGGAGCAGCTTTGCTCGACCTTGACGACCCTTCCAAAGTATTATTCAGAACACAGCCCTATCTTCTTGCTCCTGCCGAGATTTACGAACTTACCGGCGATGTGCCTGACGTAGTCTTCCCTTGCGCTGCCTTGACTGATGGCGAACGCGTAGCAATCTACTATGGTGCAGCCGACACTCACGTCTGCGTAGCATACGGCAGAATCAACGAAATTCTTGATTTCATCAAACGAAATTCCTGTTGAGGCGAGTTCTATAAGTTGAGGTGATGGCGAATAACCTGCAAACCACACTATTTCTTTATCGTAATAACTTCAGTTTTGACAACTAAATCCTCATCTTTTTGCTGATTTTTAGAAAGCCAGTTCAGAAAGGCTTTATATGTAAGTTGGCGAGGCATAGGTTCATTTCGCCAATTTTTATCTGATTTTGAATCAATCGCTTTTGTCAGTCTATTCGGAGTAAATATAATATAGACAGCATTTTGTTCCGTACTGCGTTCGCAATTGACGGTGTATTCATCTGCATCTTGGTCTTCACCGGCATAAAACAAAAGGTACTCTCTGTTTGCCTGGATTTCTTGACAACCGGTCGTTGTTGTCTGGTACGGCAACAGGCAATAAGCGTTTTGACTCTCATCAATAAGATATACACAGAGACTGCCGTTCACAGGGCTTGAAAAACGTAAGTAAATGTCATCACCATCTTGATATTGGTCACGGCCATATTTGTCATGTGAATTGTTTATCAAAGCATATTTGATTTCGGTCTTCTCTTTGGTATTGTTTCTTGCCCTGCCTGAAACATAGACTTTTATAATCCAGAAGCCTTTCACGTAAGATTTTTCAAGCACTTTTTCCTCAATTGTTTCAATCCATTCGCCTCTCACGGCAGTACCGCCCAAAGCAAACACATCTGCAACAGAAGAAGCATCTTCCCCATCAGTTTTACTGTGAACGTAAGTACTGCTGACACTGCTCACGTCAAGTCCGAATTTTTCTTCAAGAGCTTTCTCCCGAGCTTTTTGAATAGCATTTCTTTCCGCTTGTTCTGGTGTTTCGTTATGATTGTTCGAGGTATATTCGTATGTTGTTGAAACTCTCACAATGTCTCCGCCATACAATATCACAGCAAAAGACAAGCCCATAAAAGCCAAAAACAATTTTTTCATAAAAACGCTATATTTACATCCAGGCATAAAATCAAACCTTGCCCCTTTTCGGATAAAGGGGCAAGAAGTTATCATTTCTTGTCGAAACCAAGCACTTTGTCAAGTTGATTATGAAGTTCCTCACCTTTTTCTTCAAGAGCTGTTCTTACAGCTTTCTTGGCTGCCTCTTTGGCCATTTCTCCATTATAAGCAACACGCACAAGAACCTCATTGTTTTTCTTTGAGTTGATGCGATAGCACTCCATAACGGTAATAACTTTGCCAATGCTCTGAGATATAAGGTTTTTGCTTGCCATCACTGTTTCAGTGATAGAAGCAGCCTCTTCAGCCGACAACTGTTTGTTACCAACGGTAGTCTCGATTAGTGTAGTAACCTCAGTCTGAATCTGACCGGCAAGGTTGTTTATTGCGAGTGACAATGCGGCAGTCTTTGCAGCATCGTAGTTCTCGCCTACAGACGAAGCCTCACCCATCAGATATTTAGGATAGAGGTCCTCGTCATACTCATACTGCATAAGGT
>JAGHVI010000055.1 GCA_018064385.1 Candidatus Minthenecus merdequi | reverse complement strand
CCCCCAGCCTGTCCGAAAACTCTACTCATTACCTGCAACACCTGCGTCCCGAAAGGGGCAATCAGCACATAGCCCAAGGCAACGCCTTGGGTATCAATAATCAACAAACACGCCCTGAACGGGGCAAAAGCACTATAACACCACAAATTTCAACCTGTACCGACTTTTCGGACAGCCTTTTTTTTCTCCCCCATTTTTTTGAATTCATTACCCCCTTACGTGTTTATATTCTGAGCGTAAGGTGCAATCGACAGAATTAGTAATTATCTCCGAAATCTTTTGGCGGTTCAGAAAAAATGTAGTATCTTTGCCACAAATTCATAATTTTGAGCTATTATGAGCAGTAAATATCTTTATCCAGTTGATACTGACCAGTTTGAAGACATTCGAGAAAGAGGCTTGTTGTACGTTGACAAGACCGATATGCTCTTCGATTTGGTTAGCAAATATAGATATGTCTTTCTTTCCAGACCAAGGAGGTTCGGAAAATCGCTGCTTTGCAACACTTTCAGGGCATATTTCAATGGTCAGAAGGAATTGTTTGAGGGATTAAAGATTGCTTCATTAGAGAAAGAATGGAAGAAATACCCAGTGCTCCAGTTTGCGATGAGCAGTCTGAAGCATCTTGATCTTGAAGATGCCCGTAACCAATTGGGACTTTTAATAAGAGATTATGAACTCGACTATGGATACGACAACTCAGGGTTTGCACCTGGCGCACGATTCCGCTCTCTTGTTAGAACCGCACACGCCAAGACAGGCGAGAAAGTGGCAATAATAATTGATGAATACGACTCGCCAATTCTTGCTCTGCTGCACCAACCAGAGGAACGTGATGCCATGCGCAAGATGATGCGTGAGTTTTTCCAGGTGCTGAAGGACGAAGGGGCACATATACGTTTCGTATTCATGACTGGCATAACGAAGTTCTCGCAGATGAGCATATTCTCTGAACTTAACAACCTCAAAAACATATCAATGATGCCAAAGTATTCTGGTCTTTGCGGCATCACCAAGACCGAGTTGGAAACGACTCTAAGACCTCACGTAGCAGACCTTGCCGAAAGGATGGAATGCACTACAGAAGAGGCATACGCCAAGATAAAAGAGTATTACGATGGGTATCATTTCTGCGAGGACAGCGAGGATGTCTATGCACCATTCAGTCTGCTCAATGCCTTGGACGAGGGATGCATAAAAGAGTTCTGGTTTGAATCGGACACAAGCTCGTCGCTGATGGAGAACCTGAAGCATTATCCACTTGCCACAGCTTTTTCATACGATGGAGTGAAAGTAACTTTAGATGAATTTGCAATACCTTGCGAGGAGGCGACAACGCTAATGCCACTGCTTTTCCAAAGTGGTTACTTGAGCATTGAAAGTTACGACCGTATGTTGGAAACATATACTCTTCGTTTTCCAAACAAAGAGGTGCGCAATGGAATGATACACAATCTCATGCCATTGATTATGCATCAGACTCGAAGAGATGGAAATGCTCTTGTGACAAATATGACGCAATGTATATACAATGGCGACCTCTCTGGCGCATTGCTCCATCTGCGTTCATACATTGCCGGCATACCATACGACATAATAACCAAAGAGGAATGGGATAACAAGGAAAAACGAGAAGATTTCTATAAGTTGCTATTCTATATGGTCTTCTCTATTCTGAACAGCCGTGTGCGCTGCGAAAACAAGTGCATCTTGGGTCGTTCAGACGTGGTGATAGCGACTGCAAAGGATGTCTTCGTGCTTGAACTGAAGGTTGACGATACAGTAGATAATGCCTTGCGTCAGATTGACGACAAGAGTTACGCCATTCAATGGAGTGCCGATGGTCGACGTGTGACCAAATGCGGAGTACGCATAGACTCGGAACGTCGCAACATCACCCATTGGAGGTTGGTTGACGAGAAAAACGAAACCATCGAAGAGAAAAACTTTTGAAGTTGCATTTTTCGCCCTTGCATAGGAAAAGCAAAACTATAAATGCCTTGCTACGCACTTCCACCGCACAGCAATCTGCTAAAAATAAACTTCAAAATCGTCTCAACCTAATTAATAGAACCACCCTACAAGCAAAAAACGGCATACAGCGGCATGGCGATTATACCTTCTGACTTTCCGAAATTCTTTTGCGAAGACCTGTAAGACTCTCTTGGATGATAGGTCTGAATGTACTGATTCAGGCTGCGTGAACGAACATTCAGTCCTTTTTTCACCTCGATAGGTACAATCTCATCTCCCCGTTGAACAATGCAGTCAACCTCGGTTGTGTTGTCGTTGCGCCAGTAGTACAACGGTATCCCGTTGCAAACCAATTCCTGAACCACGTAGTTTTCCGTCAATGCTCCAATATTTGAGTATATAGGTCTTACCAACCTGACGTGCACCATTTACCACAAGGGGTTTCCTGTTCTTTGAATCTCTCCATTCACAGAGCCTTTGCATTATCTTTCTTTCCATATTCTTGCAGTTATCTAAGGAAAAATATGCGTTTTTCATATTTTTTTCCACTTAACTATCATTT
>JAGHVI010000042.1 GCA_018064385.1 Candidatus Minthenecus merdequi | reverse complement strand
AACCTTGTTCCTGACAGACAAGCATCGTGCTATCAAGCCGCTGTTCGAGTCATACGAGCCAGAAATGTGAATTTGGGTGACGCATTGACGAAGTCAGGACAATTAGGAATCTCCTATACACATTAGAAATATGTGTGCGAGACATTGATATTTAATGGACAATAATATTTTTGTAATAATCTGTTCCTTAGTTGTTTACCTCGTTGTGATGCACTTCAAAGGGCAATTATAATCCTTTTTTGAAAATTTATCGAAAAAAAAAGTCAAAACATTTGGTAGTCAAAAAAATAATTCTTACCTTTGCAGTCCGAATATTATCCAACCTTCTAAAAGGTAGATTGTCTGTCAAAACAACTGTGACTAAATGGATTAGCCTACGTTTGTCACAATATATAAGATGGACGAAAGTTTTCAATTTGTTTAATTATTATCGAAAAAATGGATACTCTTAGTTACAAAACCATCTCTACAAACAAAGCTACAGCCCAGAAAGAGTGGGTCGTAGTAGATGCTACTGACTTGGTTCTCGGTCGTATGGCTTCTAAGGTTGCAAAAATTCTTCGTGGTAAGTACAAACCAAGCTTTACACCAAATTGTGATTGCGGTGACAATGTCATTATTGTTAATGCTGATAAGGTTAAACTCACTGGTGATAAGTGGAATGGCCGCATCTATTTCTCTTATACTGGTTATCCAGGTGGTCAGCGTCAAGCTACTCCTGCTTCGCTTATGAAGAAGAGCCCAGAACGCTTCATTAAGAAAGTTGTCAAAGGTATGCTTCCTAAAAACCACCTCGCTGAGCAACTTATCGACAACCTTTATGTCTATGCAGGTTCTGAACACCCACATGAGGCTCAGCAGCCAAAAACTATTGATCTTAACCTAATTAAATAATTCAGGATATGGCTAAAATTGAATATTTGGTAAATGGTGCAGTTGGCAGACGTAAAGCTGCTGTCGCTCGCGTTTATGTTAAGGAAGGTACAGGTGTGATGACTATCAATGGCCGTGACCTGGCTAACTATTTCCCTTCTCCATTGCTTCAGTACGTCGTAAATCAGCCTATCAATGCTCTTAATTTCGCTGGTAAATACGATTTTAAGGTTAATCTCTATGGCGGTGGATTCAATGGTCAGGCTGAGGCGCTTCGCCTTGCTATTGCTCGTGCTTTCGTCAAAATCGATGCTGAGACCAAAGCTACACTGAAAGCAGCTGGATTCCTTACTCGCGATGCACGTGTCGTTGAACGTAAAAAACCGGGTCAGCCAAAGGCTCGCAAGAGATTCCAGTTCTCAAAACGTTAACCCCTTTGCTGCTTGATAAATTATCTTTGTTTAGTATCTAAATCATGCCGATTTCTCTCTGAGAACTACCTCAATGATTGCTTGAGCTAAACGTCAAGTTAATAAGAATGTAAACAATTAAAAATCAAAATCAAATGGTTGATTTTCAATCTCTTTTGGACGCTGGTGCTCACTTCGGTCACCTCAAACGTAAATGGAATCCTGCTATGGCTCCATACATTTTCCCTATGGAGAAAAATGACATCCACATCATCGATCTTCACAAGACCGTAGCTAAAGTCAACGAGGCTGCTGCTGCTATGAAGCAGATTGCTAAGTCTGGCAAACAAGTACTCTTCGTTGCTACAAAAAAACAGGCTAAGCAGGTTGTCTCTGAACTTGCTGCCGAGGCTAATATGCCTTATATTACTGAACGTTGGGCAGGCGGTATGCTTACTAACTTTCAAACTATACACAAGGCCATCAAAAAGATGGATCAGATTGAGAAAAAATCTCAAGAGGGTGCTTTCAATGCTCTTTCAAAGCGCGAGAAACTTCAGATTCAACGCCAGAGCGAAAAACTTCAGAAGAACCTCGGTTCAATCAAGGATCTTAAGAAACTCCCTGCTGCAGTATTCGTAGTTGACGTTACTAAAGAACACATCGCTGTTGCTGAGGCTCGTCGTTGCAATATCCCTGTTTTCGCAATCGTTGATACGAACTCTGACCCTAAGGGTATCGACTTCCTTATCCCTGCTAATGATGACGCAACCAAGTCTGTTGAACTTATCGTACGAGAAATGGTCGAAGCTATCAAAGAGGGCGCTCAAGAACGTAAACTTGAACGTGAGGAGAATGAGAAGACTGAGCAGCCAGAAGTTAAGGTCGCTCGTACTGGTGCTCGTAAGGGAACTCGCAAACCTAAGACTGAGGGTGAAGTAGGAACTGAAACTCCTGCTGCAGAGTAATTTTAACCCAAAAAAAACTATTACTACTATGGCTGTTACAATGGAGGAGATTAAAAAGCTCCGTACTATGACTGGTGCCGGTATGATGGATTGCAAGAACGCTCTTGCTGAATCTAACGGTGATATGGAAAAGGCTATCGAACTCATTCGTAAACGTGGTCAAGCAATCGCTGCAAAACGTAGCGATCGCGAGGCTTCTGAAGGTTGCGTTCTCGCTGATGTGAAAGATGGTTTTGCTGCTATCGTAGCTGTTAAGTGCGAAACTGACTTTGTTGCCAAAAACGCTGATTTCGTTGCTCTTACTCGTAATATCCTTGATGCTGCTCTCGCTCAGAAGGTTGTTTCTAAGGACGCTCTTCTTGCTTTGACCATTGATGGTCGTTCTGTTGCTGACCTCATCACTGAGCGTTCAGGTGTTACTGGCGAGAAAATGGAACTTGGTTACTATGAGTGTTTGAATGGTGCTACTGCTGTTGAGTACATCCACCCAGGAAACAAACTTGCTACTATTGTATCTTTTGCTGAGGCTGGCGTTGATCGTCAAGTTGCTCGCGATGTAGCTATGCAGGTCGCTGCAATGAATCCTGTTGCACTCAACCGTGATGAGGTTCCTGCTGACATCAAGGAAAAGGAACTTGAAATAGGTCGTGAAAAAGCACGCGAAGAAGGTAAACCAGAACAGATTCTTGACCGCATCGCTGAGGGACGTCTCAACAAGTTTTTCCAAGAGAATACTCTCATTGAACAAGAGTTTATTAAGGACAATAAGCAGAATGTTGGCGCATATTGCAAGGCAAATAATGCTACTCCAACCGCTTTCCGTCGTGTAAACCTCAATCAAGATTAAATTTCTTGTTTGTTATAAAAAAAGAGACCAACCTCTTGGTTAGGTCTCTTTTTTTTCGTACCTTTGCACTATAAAAATATCTCTTCTCTTATGTTTCATTTAATTGCAGGTCCTTGCGTCATCGAGTCTGAAGATATGGTAATGCATGTTGCGGAACACATGCTTAACGTCACCTCAAAACTTGGTATTCCTTACACATTCAAAGCTTCTTTTGATAAGGCAAACCGTACATCCATAACTGGATATCGTGGTCCTGGTATTGAAAAGGGAATCAGAATCCTCGAACGTGTCCACAACACATTCTCTTTACCTATCTGCACGGACATTCACGAACCTTGGCAAGCTGACATTGCTGCTACTATTTGCGATATTATCCAGATTCCTGCTTTCCTTTGTCGTCAGACTGACCTTCTTGTTGCCGCTGCACATACTGGAAAGTGCATAAATATCAAAAAAGCACAGTTTCTTGCACCTTGGGATATGAAAAACTGTGTTGAAAAAGTTCGCCAATCCGGCAATGACAATGTAATGCTCTGCGAACGTGGCACCTCTTTCGGATACAACACACTCGTTGTTGATATGACCAGTCTGCTTGTGATGAAGGATTTTGGTGTTCCTGTGATTTTTGACGCTACTCATAGTGTTCAAAAACCTGGCGGTAATGGAACATCAACTGGCGGTAATCGTGGATTTGTTGAATATCTTGCAAAGGCTGCTATCGCTGTAGGTGCAGATGGACTGTTTATGGAGACTCATCCTGACCCTGATAATGCACGTTCGGATGGCCCTAATATGGTGGCTTTGAACGATATGGAGTCTATGCTTGAAAAAATTCAAAGAATATATAACGCATTATGAATTTCGATATTATAAATGAGGCTAAGCGAGTTTTCGACACTGAGATTCTTGCACTTCAGAAAACTCGTGATGCACTTGACTCGGATTTTGTCGTATTAGTTGACCTTGTTTTGAAATGTCAAGGCAAAGTTATTTTGACTGGTATGGGGAAACCTGGTCACATTGCTACAAAAATCGCAGCTTCTCTTGCCAGCCTTGGAACACCTTCTTTTTTTATGCATCCTGGCGAAGCTATGCATGGTGATTTAGGTATGGTTGACCGAAAGGATATTGTTGTCTTGATGAGTTATAGTGGTGAAAGCGATGAGGTTGTGAACCTTCTGCCAGTCCTTGATAAAATTGGCTGTACAACTGTTGCTATTTCAGGTAGGGCTAAATCCTCACTTGTACGTGGTTGTCAGTATCATTTTATTTTCCCAGATTTTGAGGAGGCCTGTTATATGCATCTTGCTCCAACGTCTTCCACTACAACTCTTCTTGTCCTCGGAGATGCCTTGGCTGTTGTCGCTTCGCGGGCGAAAAATTACACCAGCGAGGATTTTGGTCTGCATCATCCTGCTGGATTATTAGGCAAAAAATTGCTCGTTCATGTGGGAAATATAATGCACGAAGGTAGCGAAAATGCCGTTGTCCCAGAGGGTACAATCATACGTAATGCTATTGTCGAAATGAGTGGGAAGGGTCTTGGAACACTTGTAGTTGTTGATGCTGACAATCATCTGAAGGGAATTATTACCGATGGAGACCTTCGTCGTATGCTGGAACGTGGTGTTGATATCTACAATGATTCTGTCGAAAAGGTGATGACAATCAATCCTTTGCGTATCAGTCCTTGCGAAATGGCAGTAAATGCTTTGCAAATAATGAACGACAAGAAGATAACCGCATTGCCTGTTGTTGATGATGATAATAAGCTGGTCGGTACTCTTAAACTTCAGGATATATTGAATGCTGGCATAGTGAAATAATCATTCGCAGCATTTCACTCTCTTCTCAGCATTTCGCAGGATCCGTTGAATACGGCATTAGGCTCAATGCTGAGAATTTTTGTATGAATCTCACCTGTTATTGTGGCTGTTGACTTCAGCGACAATGTATCGCTTACCTTTACTATACCTTCTACACTACCTTGTATATCAGCATTGTTGCATACAATGTCGCCTTTTATTGACCCTTGCTGACCAATGACGACTTTGCCTTGACTTGTCAAGTTGCCTTCAAGTACACCATCTAATCTTATGTCGCTGTTGGTCTCTATTGAGCCTTGTATGCGTGTTCCTTGTGCGATTACATTATGCAGTAATCCTGTATTGTTGTTTTCTTTTGCCATCTTTTCCCAATTCTTTTTTCTGGCTGCAAAGTTACAAATTATTTTTCAATCGGACAACTTTTTCGTAAAAAAACATTTAATCTACGTTATTTTATGGTGATTTGCTCAAATTGGTTGATTTTGGTTTCGTCATATTTTCGGATTTGTCGCACATAGTTTTCGGTAAATCCTGCCATGTTTTTTTTGTCTTTCGACTCTTCCCAAAGCACTATCCCTGGCAATCCCTGTTGGCTTTCGTAGAATTTCTTTAGTTTTCTGTCCGAAACTTCTTGCAGTATGTTTGTCCTGACTCTTCGTTCGTGCATTGGAATAATCGGTCTGATTTCCAACGCTTTTGTGTTAGCGCGTTCTGAATATGTGAAAACATGGAGTTGGCTGACAGGCAGAGATTCAATAAAATTCATACCTTGAATGAACAACTCTTCACTTTCGCCACGACAACCGGTCATAATGTCAACTCCAATGAATGCATTTGGCATCATCTCTTTTACTCTATGTATTTTTTCAGCAAAGACCTCGGTTGTATATCTTCTTTTCATAAGTCTCAATACCTCGTCACTTCCACTTTGCAATGGAATATGGAAGTGTGGCGCAAAATGTTTAGAGAGAGCAACTGTTTCCAATATCTTGTCCGTCAGTAAATTAGGTTCAATGCTTGAAATTCTGTAACGTACATCTGCCTCGATATTGTCCAATGCTTTTATCAGTTCATAGAAATTCTCGCCTGTCGAACGTCCGAAGTCTCCTGTATTCACTCCTGTCAGCACAATCTCTTTTGCACCCTCTTTTATCGCTTGCTCTGCGACCTTTATAGTCTCTGATATAGGAGCATTCCTGCTTCGTCCTCTGGCAAAAGGTATTGTGCAGTATGTGCAGAAATAGTCACAGCCATCCTGCACCTTCAGAAAGTGTCTTGTTCTATCGTCTGCGCTACATTCGGGTTTGAAGTTACGTATCTGTCCAAAATTGTCAACATGAACTTCTGCACTGTTTTTTTTCTCTATGTCGGTGATGAAATTCTCAATGTTGACTTTCTCGTTAGTCCCCAAAACCATATCAACACCCTCGAAAGAGGCTATCTCATCAGACTTCAGTTGAGCATAGCACCCCGTGACAATTATGAATGCATGAGGGTAGAATCTCACCATTCTATGTATCAGTTGCCTTCCCTTTTTGTCGGCTGTGTCTGTGACCGAGCAAGTGTTTATTATCACTACATCAGGCCTTTCGTTTTTATTACATACTTGAAATCCGTTTTTCGTGAGTTCCTTTCCTATGGCTGAACTTTCGGCAAAATTCAACTTGCAACCTAATGTCTGAAATAGTATTTTTTTCTGTTTTTCCATTATGGCTGCAAAGTTACGATTTTTATTTCATTTTGGCAATAAAAAATCCGAGAAAAATAGTCTTAATTTCAAATTTTATTTGTAACTTTGCAGCGCTTTAATTTGTAATAAATTTCATATCATGGATAAGATTGTTATTGCGGTTGATTCTTTCAAAAGATGCCTTCCCGCATCACGTGTTGCTGAGGTGATTGCCAATGCTTTACGTGATTGTTTGCCTGAATGTAAACTATCAATTCTTCCTGTCAGCGATGGTGGTGAAGGACTTACTGACATTCTGATTTCTTCGATGGGAGGTCTCTATCATTCTGTCGAGGCTGTTGACCCACTCTTGAGACCCATTTCTTGCAAGATAGGTTCTTTCAACCATTGTGCTATAATAGAGACTGCTTCAGCGATAGGTCTTGAACGTTTGACCCCTGATGAATGCAATCCTATGAAGACGACCTCTTATGGCTTGGGTATGATGATAAATGCAGCATACGACCTTGGTTATCGTCGGATGCTTATTGGTCTTGGTGGAACGGCAACAGTTGATGCTGGTCTGGGTGCTTTGCAGGCTATGGGTGTTCGTTTTTACAATGCACAAGGACGAGTTTTGCCAAATGGACTGACAGGAGCATCACTTATTGATGTAGAGCACTTTGATATGATAGCTACCAAACGCAAATTCCGTGATGTGGAGTTCAGCGTAGCTTGTGACGTTACGAATCCTATCATAGGGCAGAAGGGAGCAGCAGTGGTCTTTGCTCCACAAAAAGGAGCTTCGCCCGAGAATGTTCAGATACTTGATTATAATTTACGTCATATTTGTCACGTTTTGCGTCATAATGGTTTTTCAAATTTTGAAAATGTACAAGGCTCTGGTTCTGCAGGCGGTCTGGGTTTAGCTTTCCAGACTTTTATGGGTTGTCGTCTCGCGTCTGGCATTGATGCTGTTCTTGACCTTATCAAGTTCAATGAAGAGATTGCAGATGCCGACCTTGTTATTACAGGCGAAGGACGTATTGATTCACAGTCTCTTATGGGTAAGGTTATCAGCGGAATTGCTCGCCGTACTATAGCCTCGAAAATTCCTCTCCTTGTCATTGGAGGACGTGTGGCAGATCGCGAGATATTGAATCGTTCTGGTATAAAAGAGGTTCTCGCAATCTCTCCTAGCAGCATGCCTGATGAAGAGGCTATTCTTCCTGATGTGGCAATGAAGAATATTTATGACGGCATTACAGAGTGGGTTGCTAACCGTAAACCTGCAAAATCGTAATGCAGAAAAGACATTGTCTTATCTTTTGGATATTTCTTTTTTACCTCTCATTAAACGCTCAAGTTCATGAAATTTTGCCGAGAGGTGTTGCTCCTGCGACAGCTGATGTAGCTTACATTCGCAAATGGCAGGCTTGGGGTAATCCTGCAGCATTGGCTCATGACTCTTTGTATGTTTTATCTGCAGGTTACGAGAATCGGTATATATCTCGTGAACTTCACGATGCCTATCTTAATATGGCTGTACCTACACATTATTTCAATGTAGGTACAGCCTTCAGTTTTTTCGGTTTTGCTGATTATCACGAGATTATGGCTGCTCTCACTGTTTCAAAGCGGTGGGGAAGGGTAGCACTTGGTGCTGAGTTTGACTATTTCAATATGTACATTGCCCAGGATGCTATCTATCGTCATTCTTTTACTGCCCAGGTCGGGCTTCAGGTCTTTGTAACCGACCAATGTGTTTTGGGTTTTCGCTTTTTCAATCCTCTCTTTTCCAAGGTTGCAGGCAACAATGTAGCACGTAAACTGCCTGTTATGTGTGACCTGGGTTGTGGTTATACATTCATTCGTGATATTGACCTTCTTGCCGAAATTGGCTATGTTCTCAATCAAGGCTTTTGTTGGAATGTCGGTCTTGAATATCGTATTCTTCAACAGCTTAT